>CADCHW010000145.1:1951-2316 GCA_902801245.1 uncultured Ruminococcus sp. | reverse complement strand
AGTACGCTACCGCAAGAATGGTCTTCACCAAAAGGCTTGACGGAGACGGAGCATTCCGCAACGGCAGACCTTAAACCGAAAAACTACCCTGACCGCTGACCCAAAGCAAACAAGCCAAGGGGCGGCGGTCGAAAAAGCCGCTGTGTTGGCTTACACCGCTTGAATTTTTAAAAGGGGTGGTTATTCAAAATAGCCTTAAAAACGGCACACAGGGCAACATAGCCCCAAACAAAGCCGTCTGTGCGAGAACCTTGAACACCGCATGGAACCTTAAAACTCCGATACCCGAAACGATGTAAATATCACAAGTTATGTTCAAAATGATTGTGTAATATACTTTTTAAAATCGCTTGATTAATCCTCCT
>CADCHW010000145.1:565-1857 GCA_902801245.1 uncultured Ruminococcus sp. | reverse complement strand
AACAGCGGAGATCAGGGACTACGAGCTTCTTTTCAAGGGGAGCAAGACGGGTTACTACCTTACAATCGAGCCGAAAAAGGGAGCAAAAGTTCCCGTTGCGGTGTGGGAAGTAAAGCAGGGTGATGAAGCCAACCTTGATATATACGAGGGCGCACCGAGATTTTACTACAAGAAAGATATGCAGATAAAATGCAAATATCTGAAATCAGGCAGAATGAGAACCATTTCCGCATTCGTTTATATCATGTACGAATACCGACAGCTTGGAGTTCCGTCAGCTTACTACATCAACACCTGCCTTAACGGGTATGATTCATTCGGATTCGACAGGGAACTGATTTTCAAAGCAATTGACAAAAGCTTAAGAGCAACGAAAGGGGTTAAAAAATAATGAAAAGCGATATCACAACCAATGGCAAGAAATGTCCGCTTTGCCAAAAGATTTATTACGAGCCGTCCGCACTGTCACGAACCGACAATAAAACCGAAATTTGCGGAGATTGTTCAGTCAAGGAAGCCTTATCAAGCCTTGGCGTTGACGAAGAAGAGCAGAACAAAATTCTCGAAACAATCCACCGCTACAGCCATAAAATGGTAGATTAATCGCATTTGAAAAACTCGGACGCTGCTAAAAAAGCGGCGTTCTTCTCTTCCATTTTTACGATAAATACTACACAAAAATGATTTTTATCATTGTCAAATATACCGCTTGATAATAACCGCTGATTATCGTAATATGTCAGTGCAGAGAGCCCATAACGGCTTAGGCAGAAAGGAACTTAACAATGCAGATATTCAAAATTGACACGGACGGCAACGCTGCTGTAAAAGAAATTGAGGGCGATTTGAAGTCCTTGCAAACGGAAGTCGGCGGTCTTATAACGGCTTGCCAATTATTACGAAGAACTCGAAGAGCAGGGCATTGACATTTTCGCAGATGACGAGGGACTTTTGAAAGCGAACCCAAAGGTCAGCTTGTTCGTTACCGATAAGAAAAACCGCATGAAAGTGCTGACAGAGCTTGTCGGAAACATTATTTTTGTATCACACGATAATGAGGGAAGTACTCTCGGCTTAACCGATGAACAGATCATGTTTATCAAAGAACACTTGAAGCCAATGTTATACTTTACTGCAAGCGGTGTTTTCCGCAAGGCACATACATTTTGGTTTTGAATGGGGGTGAATTTGAATGAGCTATTACGCAAACGGTGAGCTAAAGGTGGTTTATCTTACAGCCGATAAAAGCATACCCGAAAAGGTTGAAAACGCTTTTTTGTACGTCAATCAGC
>CADCHW010000145.1:0-505 GCA_902801245.1 uncultured Ruminococcus sp. | reverse complement strand
AATCAGCGATACGATTATGACTGCGATATTTCAGAGTATACCACTACGATTGAGGCTTGGGGAAACGAGCCGTATTCAACAGAAACTACAGAAGAGCTGCTTGAATTACTTACAGAAATTGCTCCGATTAAGGACGGTGCAGAGTTTGATTTCTGCGGTGAAGACAGAACATACTGGAGATTCATATTTGAAAACGGTCACTGGAAAGAGCAAAGTGGTAAGATAGTTTATCACGATTAAAGCAAACGGCAGGAGCATTGCAAAGAGCAGTGTTCTTGCTGTTTCAAGTTTATACATTTTCATTATATAACAAGTTCTATGAAATTACAACAATTTTCAGATAGCTTTCATGAAAAATTCGAGATAGATTTATTCGCTTACCCCCGTAAATATACACACTTGTATTATAAAATGATTGTGTACATTATTATCTTAAAAGTGCTTGATAAATAGTGCTTTTAGAGTTAATATCTAATCAGCCGAAGGGCAAAGAACAAAAAACGGA
>CADCHW010000144.1:1448-3081 GCA_902801245.1 uncultured Ruminococcus sp. | reverse complement strand
AGAGAAAAAACCGATTACGGCAAAAACAATTGTTGACAAGGCTTTGTCTTTTATCGGCACGTATGACGGCGGCAATAACAATGTTATTTTTAATACGGATTTTTACGGAAAGGAAGTATCTGGTTCAAATTATCCGTGGTGTGCGGCTTTTGTATGGGATATATTTCGTATGTGCAAAGCGGAAAAACTGTTCTGTGACGGCGCAAAAACCGCCTACTGTCCGTACATTCACAGTTGGGGGCAGAGAAGCGGACAGCT
Organism: uncultured Ruminococcus sp.; assembly: GCA_902801245.1. Taxonomy (GTDB): domain Bacteria; phylum Bacillota; class Clostridia; order Oscillospirales; family Acutalibacteraceae; genus RUG592. The sequence goes on along the minus strand of CADCHW010000144.1, from coordinate 2,823 downwards.
TGTTGACAAGACTAAAGGAGAGTATGGCGACATCGTGCTTTTTGATTGGAATGGAGATGGAATTGCCGACCATGTCGGTCTTATCCTTAGTCGAAACAGCAACGGAACATACGAAACAGTCGAAGGCAATACAGCAAGCTACAACTACTCAAACGGCGGCTATGTGCTGAAAATGACACGCTATTACAGCAGCATTCTTGCTATTATCAGACCTAAATATGATGATTCAGAGAACGGGGGAGATACAATTATGACGAATAAGGCAGAGAAATTTGTTATTGATGTTTCCGAACATCAGGGAGTTATCGACTGGAACAAGGTTAAAAGCAATATTGACGGAGCGATTATCCGCTGCGGTTACGGAGATGATATTACATCTCAAGACGATAAGCAGTACGCTCGTAACCTTGCGGAGTGTGAACGTCTTAATATTCCAAAAGGAATTTATCTCTACTCTTATGCAACAACAGAAACACAGGCTAAGTCGGAGCTTGCCCACATTCTTCGACTTATCAAGGGGCATACCTTTGAACTGCCTATTTTCCTTGACTGCGAAGAACCGGGAACAGAGAGTTTTGCACCGAAAGCGTGTAAAATTATTTGTGACGGTTTGAAAGAAGCTGGTTTTACTCCGGGCGTGTATTCAAGTACATACTGGTGGAATACTTACCTTAACAACATCGCAAGTTACATTCGCTGGGTTGCACATTGGAACAGTGTTTGCGGTTATACAGGTGTGTTTGCGGTTATACAGGTGATTACCTTATTTGGCAGTATGGAACTGAGTACGTTGACGGCATTAACGGAGAAGTTGATTCAAATTATTACTACGGTGTTTTCGGTGAAAATTCTGTTGCTGAAACAGAAACTGAAACTGAGAATCAAATCAATATTGCAAAGGAGAGCAACACTTCGACATCTTCTCTTGATATTCTTTATCAAGTTTACACCGACAAAAACGGCTGGCTGCCTGTGATAAAGAATTTGGAGAATTATTCGGGTGTTGACGGCGAGCCTGTCAAGGGTATTCGTGTTTATTCTAATGGTGTGGAACTTAATGTCACCACTCACCAGATGAGCAACGGCAATATTGATAAAATCACAATTACTTCGGATAAACATACAATCCGTTACAGGGTAAGAACAATCGGTTCAAAGGACTATTTCTATTGGATGGAAAACAAGAAAGACACGGGCGGTTCGTCTGATACTTTTGCAGGTGAGAGCAATAAGTCGATTGATAGAGTTCAAATTGTTGTAAAATAATAATACTCATATTTTAAATTGACCATCAAGACTGTAACAAGTTTTGGTGGTCAATTTTTTCAAAAGATACATTTTGACTTTTTATATTCGGGAGGAATGGTATATGAAT
>CADCHW010000144.1:0-1431 GCA_902801245.1 uncultured Ruminococcus sp. | reverse complement strand
AAAGGAAAAGATTATTTTAATGCGAACTCAGGGCATAGGCTTTTCTGAAATAGCGAGTAATGTGAATATTTCTCGTGATACAGTGAAGTCCTTTTGTATGAGAAACAAGATAACCGTTGTAAATTCTAATGACAAATGTAAATTCTGCGGTAATCCGCTTGTCCAAAAGGAAAAGGTTAAAAAGAAAAGGTTTTGCAGCAGCAAATGCAGGCTTGACTGGTGGCATAAAAACCCTGATAAACTCAGCAGGAAAGCTACTTACAGTTTTGTTTGTGCAGGGTGCGGAAAGCCTTTTACTGCTTATGGTAATAACCATAGGAAATATTGCTCACATCAATGTTATATAAAGGACAGATTTGGAGGGAAAAATGATTACACAAAAGGAATTTAACGCAGAACGCCGCTATCAAACAGCGATAATTTTTGCAAAGAAAATGCTTGATGAAGGTATCATTAACCAAAAGGATTATGCTGAAATTGATACAAAGCTGCTCATTAACCAAAAGGATTATGCTGAAATTGATACAAAGCTGCTCGAAAAATACCGACCAACTATGTCAACATTATTATCGGGTAAACCCTTGATAAAGTAACCTTTTTGAGTAATATATGTTATAGGCAAAAAGCCTATATAATAAGAAAGGGGGCAGGTCGATGAAGAAAATAACAGTGATAGCACCTACATCAAAGCCAATTTCTAAGAAACAAAGAGTGGCGGCTTACGCTCGTGTTTCAATGGAAACAGAGCGATTAATGCACTCGTTGTCATCACAGGTAAGCTATTACAGTGAATTTATCCAAGCTAATCCCGACTGGGAATATGCGGGGGTATACGCTGATAAATTTCTTTCAGCGACAGGAGGAGTTCGAAGACCTGAATTTGAACGTCTTATACAGGATTGTATGGATGGTAAAATCGATATTGTTCTTTGCAAGAGCATTTCAAGATTTGCAAGAAATACCGTTGACCTTCTACAAACGGTCAGACAATTGAAAAGTAAAGGTATCGATGTTCGTTTTGAAAAAGAAAATATCAACACACTGTCCGAAAGCGGAGAAATTATGCTTAGTTTGTTAGCGTCATTTGCACAGGAAGAAAGTATGACTATTTCCGAAAACTGTAAATGGGGTTTGAGAAAAAGATACGAAAACGGTACGATAGGTGTAAATAATAAAAGGCTGCTCGGTTACAGATATGACGGGGAAAAGTATGTTATTGTTCCAGAAGAAGCCGAGATAGTAAGGTTTATGTTCAATCGTTATCTTGAAGGGGTAGGATTCAGAACCATTGCAAGGGAACTTACAGAAAAAGGTATAAAATCAGTGCGTGGTTTTGAGTTTAAAGCAGAGAACCCTATCAAAGGAATACTTACTAATGAAGTTTATGTTGGTGATAGACTTTTGCAGAAAAAATATGTAGAAAATCCAATC
>CADCHW010000143.1 GCA_902801245.1 uncultured Ruminococcus sp. | reverse complement strand
TTACCTCACTTTCAAAATTCTATTGTATATTCAGCGACTATCTGCAATTGATATTGCAAACCGTCAATATTGTTCTCCTGCGGAACTTCGTAAAGCGTGCCGTTCTCTGTTTTAATATTCAGAAGCTCTCCTCTGTAAACATCATCACCGATTTGCGACAACACAACATCTCCCTTTTTTCGGCTCAACCATTGTGACAATTCAAGCAGTGCCGAACTGTTCGCAAGCCGCTCATAATCGTTGATACCCGAAAAAGTCGAGTATAGCATAAAGGTATGCTGTCTGGTCTGATTGCCGAGAATATCTTCCTTTATAAGGCTGTCACCTGTGGAGGTCAAACCGTAGGAAGTCGGTTCGGGGTCTGCGAAGTCGATGTGAATTTCATTGCAGACCTCGGATATTTTAGGAAAGCTTTCAAGTATTTCACGCACTGTTTCTATGATGTTAATAATTATCGCCCTTTCTTAGCCGCAATCGCCGCAGCTCCTCTCAAAATCTGTTCTTTGTGATTGGTTTTCATAGTTTCAAACCATTTTTTCTGAGCCTGTGGGTGTCGGAATGTGTCATACCGTAAATTTTTATCCGTCAAAACTTTACTCTCGCCCTTGCTTGCATACGGTGAACCCGTCAAGCGTGACACCATTAATTTTCCGTAATATTGATGTCGGTGATAGTCTTGTAACCCTTAGCTTTAACTGTTACGTTATAGCTGCCTGTTCTGAGATTGAACACCGCCTGACCGCTTGCGTTAGTCTTAAGGATAGCACCGTCAACATTTACACTTGCGTTCGGAATGGCTGTACTGCCCTCTTTAACCGTGAACGTCACTGTCTGAGTAGTTACAGGTGTAGCCGGCTCAAGATACGCAAACGGACAGCCTGTTCTGTCGCTGTCAAGACGTGTCGCAGGATTAGGCAATGCCCAGCCCATACGGAAAACAACTCTGAGTGCGACCATATCTTGCTGTGCAAGGTTGTAAACGATTTCCTTTGTTGTCGGGTCCTGAATGATACCTTGGTCAAGAATTTTAACCGTGATATCCTGACGAATAGAGTAAACCGCCTGAGAAAAATCGCCGACAATCAGCTGTGCAACCGAATTGTCAAACGCACCGTTTGTAGGAAAATACATCGGATTTCCGTCAAGGCTGTACTGAGTAGCACCCTGCATTGACGTTGAAAAAATCGGCAGACCGTCATCTGTTCTTATGCTTCTGAGTTTGGCTTTCATAGCAAGCGATGAAACGACACCCGAAACATTATACCCCTGCTGCTCAACTCTGCTAAATACACCGCCCTCACCGAGAAGAAGTGTATACATATCGGTCGCAGGGTCTGCATTAACGTTATTTCCTGCCTGTCTTGCACGAGTGATAATATCGGACTGCCACTCCACAGGGCGGTTAATGCCGAAAATAGCCGCCGAATCGACACGCTGACCGATAGCTTCGGTTACTCTAGGAGTTACCTCGCCGAAAATATCAAATTCTGCGTCGGAAAGAACCGCTTCGGGAATCGGCACGATAACAGCAAGCTCCGCAGCCGTCATATACACGTTATCCCATGCCTGTTCGGAGGTCTGCTTGTAGCCCGTGTCGCCGTTGACCCAGTAAGCCATAGGAAGTACGTCAAGCACTCTCATTCTCGTTTGGTTAGACGTCATATTCGGGAGCTTTCTTGCAAGCGACATAAACGTTGACTGTTTCGGCACGTCCTGAAAAACCTGCTGTACAACCTGCTCACGGATAATAGCTTCTGCGTTCTGTCTTGAAATCATATTTGTAGGCATAAATTATCATTCCTTTCCAAAAAACGACCTTAAAGCTTCATTCGCTTTGGTCTTTGTATCGTTTGTTGTATTGTCAATGCCCGAGGTAAAGCTGACTACTCTCGGGAGTGAATCGTCTTCAAAAAGATATGCTTTATCCTTTCTGACGTTCTCGAAAGCCGCCTTAATATCATCGTTCTGATTTTTGCTTGCTTTGAGTTTATCAACGTCAAGGAACGGCATAACAGCCTTGACATCACGAGCTTTGAACTCTCCTGCATACTTGCTTACAAGGTCGTTGAAGTCACGCAACGTCCACACCGTCAAAGGCTTTAAGGCTCTCTTTTGCTGTGTCAAGCTGGGTTTTGTAGGTGTCTGCTTTGTCCTTTTCCCGCTTTACGTCCTTGCTGTTCTCAGCCATAACATAGGCTATCTGTTCATCGGTTAGTCCGTGGGATTTTAAATCTTCTGTTTTCATATTGGTTTACCTCTCTTTCTGAAAATTGGTATAAAAACAGCACTGTTTTACACATATAAGTGTTTAAACAGTGCTTATATTAACAATTTTGCGGTGTTTTTGTGCATAACAAAAGCACCTGATTCAAGGCATTGCCTAATCGGTGCTTAGTCTTTAATTAGTTCGATTGTTAAATAGATATATGCTCTATAGCGGCTCTTACTTCAAGTACAGCGATATACTCAGCCATTGCTTTGAGTTGCATATTATAAGCAGCTTTATAAGCTGCTTTCGGACATTCGGGCAGGAAATCAAGATTATTCCAATTCTCTACCATCTTCCTAAGCTTTTTAAATCTAATCACAAGCTGTCTGTATTCAGCTATAAATCGGTCTTTGTAATCGTCCGATTGCATGAGCTGTACCGTGTCTTTCAATTCCATTGTTTTCACTTCTTTTCGGGTAAAAGAATACCGCTCTCGTTTGAGGGCGGTTGTTTTATTTTTTTAAAATGGAATATTGTATTTTGTTAAAACATCCCATGCAAACTGAGCATTTTCTCTTTTTATGTCTGAGAAACCATCAAATTCAAAATCTTCCTCTGGTGGTGCTCCTTCATAAGGATTAGGAAAAGCTGCTAAATCCTTTTTTAATTGCTCTATTGTTTCATTTGTTAGCCACAACGGTTTTTGTATATTTGATTCCATAATTTTCAGCTCCTTTTAGACACTCGTTTGTTTTGTCTACTATGGCATTTTTCAATTGCCTTTTCTGTTCTTTATTAAGATTGCTGAAAAGCTCATGTAGTTGGGACTTATTGCTTTTATCGTAAAGCCAACTTAAAGTAATATCTTGATTTTCCGTTCTGAATATAACTTCATTTGACATATTGGTTAGAAATTTATAAAATCCGTTCCTATCAATTTGCTTTGTTGAGGATATTACATATTTACTTCCTGTATTTCCTTGAGCAGTAAGAGAAAGCATACTACTTCTCCTTGCAAAACCACGTAAATCTTGAAGACTAAATGTTTCACCACTTCCGTGATTATGAAAAGCATGATAAGGTACATTAGGATTATCAATACGAACATTTCCCATTCCGCCTTGTATATATCCACAATTAGAAATAGGATTCATATGTTCATCATACACGATTGAAAACTCTGTGCCTACTTTAAGTTCTTTATGTCGTGCTACTTCTCTAAGCAAATTTCTGCTTGCTTCTCTGTGAGCATTATCGAGCGTTTCATCATTAAAAATATTCATTTTAGGAACACTTGCAATAGAGCTTTGAGTAATTTCACGATAAATCGAATTACTATCGTTTGATTTTATTATACCACCATTTCCTGAATTTGCAACACTTTTTTGAGAAATTTTATATTTTCCAACTCCCACATTCCCCAAACCGTCAACAGTAACTCTCTCCCTCTGCTGAGGTAATTTCATAGCTTTGGAAAACCTTGTATACTCACTTGAAGTCGCTCTGTA
>CADCHW010000142.1 GCA_902801245.1 uncultured Ruminococcus sp. | reverse complement strand
TGTTGTTATTGATGTCGGTATGAACCACGACGAAGAGGGCAACCTTTGCGGAGATGTTAAGTTTGACGAGGTTGAACCTAAGGCAGGCTATATCACACCCGTTCCGGGCGGTGTAGGTCCTATGACAATTGCTATGCTGATGAAGAATACGCTTACAGCGGCAATGATAAATGCTTCGGTTGTGAACAGAGCTGCTAAGGTGAATAAGAAAAGTAATTCAGGTACTGAGAATAAGAAATAATTAAAGTTGTAAGGCAGCGAAGCTTGTTAAAGTTTGGTCAAGCTTTTTAAAGCTTGCGGATTCCAAAGGCAGAGCCTTTGGTCGCTGACTAAACAAATCAGCGTAGAAAATAAACTACCCTCAGCGAAATTAAATAAACTTTCTTAAAGTAAGGAACTGTCAGAAAATAACTTGAACATTTATACTTGTCTAAATTGTTCAACTTATTTCCCAACAGTTCCTTAATCTCTTATAATATTCCTAATCCGACTTAACTATTGCCTCTTTCTTTTCTTTAACATCAGCCCTGTAAGCAATTATTCCTGCCCCTATCAGTACCTGCCCCTATCAGTATCAGAACCGCTGCAAGAGAAATTATCTCCGAACCTCTCCAGTACCACGGTTCTTTGAAGTCTATCGTGATATTGCCCTCAAAATTCGGCGGAAGCTCAAATTTAACTGTATTATTATCGCCGTCAAATATTTTGTAACTGTTGCCGCTGTCGTCCGTAACAACGTAACCCTTATAGTTGAAAATCGGAACCTGCACCGTACCCGGAATACCTATGCCCTCGCAGTAAAGTTCCATACGGCTGCCGTCACGTTCAAGCATTTTCACGGTCTGCATATTGCTGAAGCTCACCTTATGGCTTAAATCATCACTGAATTTATCAAGCTTATATTCACCTGAGCCGACCGACCAAGGGTTAATATCACCGCCGTCTACCCAGTCATTGAACCTGATGTCATCAAGGTAAGCACCGTCAAAATACATCGAAGCCGCAAGGCTGACAATCGCAACGCACGCAGCCGCTCCAAGCTGAAAATATCTTGTTTTAGTACCAAAGTCTTTTTCTGTTAATTTCTTAAACAGATATCCGAATACAAGAGTTGAGAACATAATTCCCATTGTAACATATCTCCACGGAAACTGCACCTGTGCAAGCAGTCTGCCGAAAGATGTTCTTGCCGCAAGTCTGTCCCAAGGGAACATATCCGAAGCAATGAAAAGAGAAATCACCGACATTGAAACGTAAAATGCAAGCTCTTTTCTGCCGGTGTGTTTCTTTTGGTAAAACAGAACTATCACTCCGACTATCAAAGCCAACAGCAAAATAAATCCCGGAGTTGCCGCAAGCCGTCTGTTTTCGTGAACACTGAACTGACTGAAAACATCTCTGAATACCGCAAAATACTCCGCTATCGAACAGCCCTGATATTGAATATACGGAATCTTCTCCATAGTTTCGTTTATTTCAACAGTGACGTTTTTATAATAATCAAGGAATGGAATTACAAAATAAGCCGAAAGCAGAATAGTTTCCGCAGCTGCAATTCCCAATACCCTTAGTGTGGCAAGCTTAAAGGTTTTCTTAAACAGAATTATACACACAATTGCAAGTATGAAGCAAACCATTTCCGTGCTGAGAATATGACAGCCTATTAAACCCGACATACCTACTGCAAGAACTGTTGCGGATTTAAAGTATTCTTTCTTCTTTGACATATCGCCCGTATAAATCATATACATTCCGCATGCAATAACCGGAAGAAACATCATAGCGGTATATTCACCGACAGCCGAACGAATATATACATTTACAAGTCTGTATGTTGCGGTTGAGTATACCATAGTTGACATAATTGCACTGTATTTGTTTTTGAACATACGTTTAAAAGAAAAATAACCAAAAACTGCCGTACCTATATTTATAGACAGAATATATATCTTATAAGAGGTAACAACGGTAAAACCGATTATTCTCATAACAGCAGGTATATACAGTAAAATATCACCGTAGTAAACAGAAGCAGGATATCCGTATCCGTCAAACCAGAGAGTTGAAACTCTGTTTGGAAAAACACCGTGCATAAGCGAATCGGCAAGTGCCTCAATTCTCATAACGTGGAAATAAAGGTCGTGTCCTTTTCCTATGTCGCTTGTAAAAAGAGGAAGAGATGATAACACAACAGTTCCGATAAGCGACAGAATAACCGTCTTGTTTTTCCTGATTTTATCATCAAAGATACCAGATATCCGCCGCAGCAAACAAAAGCATCACGCAGACAAGCAGTCTGCCCAATTTTGCGTGGTCGCCACGGATTGTAATATTTTTTATTCTCAATGTACCGTTGCCGTTATATTTAACAATAACTTCAAAATTACCGACCGATTCACTGATATTAACCCTGAACGAAGCTCTGTTTGAGCCTTTGACAAGCCGTCCCAAACCGCTTTGTATAAAAGTATTGGTTGCGGCATAGCAGCATTGTTCTTCGGTACTTTCATAATCAACGGTAACGGTATACGAGCCTTTTGTCATATCGATATACGGACCTACCAAAAGGAAAACATCGTTTTCGCCCTCGGGTATCGGCACAAGATTTTCGTCCGAGATTTTCGTCCGCATACCATTCGTTATTATGAAAGGTAATATAATCCGATTTCCAATCCCTAAGCGAAATATCTACAGGTTCTGTATTTTTATCGACAATCGCCATAAAAACTACAATCAGCAGAATAATTAAAACCTGACCTATACATAAGATTGTAAGCAAGTCACGCTTAAAAGAATTTTTTATTTTTTTCTCATTGACTTCGTCAATATTATTGTCACTCATTCTTTTATCACCCATTTCCATTAAAAAAATATCAACTTGTTGATTATATCATACAAACCGCAAAATTTCAATTTTCATAATTACTAAGATTTAGCATAAATTACGAAAATTTTAATGCGGAATTTTTTTAATGTGTAATGCGTAATTGTGATGTGCGGAAGTTTGGCTGTATGGGGTAGGGATTATTAAAAAATAAAGTTATAATTCCCCTGAATTTCCGCAAGCGAATCAAAAAGAGTTTTAAACCGTTTCAAAGCATTGTCGAGAACATTCGGCTCAACGTTAAACCCGAATTTGATTTCCTTAACCAAACCAAAATTAATAAACGGCTTGTACACTCCGTTTACTTCGATTATGCCTGTCTTTTTTGCGGTAAAATTCAGGCAGACATCAAACAAATTAATTTCCGCTGTTCCTTGTATGTTCTTCATCATTGTTTCAAGGTCTTTGTAAAAGCTGTAAACATCGCCGACTGTTGCGTCAATTTTTTCAGATATATTAATTCTTTCGTTGTCATAAAGTTCAATCGAAAAATCACCCATAACTCCGTACTTAATCGACTTTTCGTTCTGTCCCTTTTGCAAGCCGATATAATTGAATTTAAACATATCCGTTTCTATCAGAATGTACGGTAAAGGAAGAGTATCTTTTGTATCAAATATTTCGGACATTTGCCCCTCACGCTCCCAATAAAAATTATCACCAATCGGCAGGTTTTCCGGTTTCAATAAGACTGTCGAGGTCGGCAAAAGCATTTTCCAAGGCTTCGCAATGGTACATCTCGTACATTCCGTAAACAAAATCGGTCAAGTTTTTTTCATCGAGAGTTTTCAGTATTTCGCCTGCGGAAGTGTCTTTGTATGCCGCATAGCTTTCAAGCAGATATGCAAAAAACATAAATTCCTTTTTCATATTTCGTCCTCCCTAAGATATAACGAAGCTCTGGGGTCGCCGTTTGCGATTTCATTTTCCCACATATCGAAAAGTGCCAGCGGACTGAAATACCACATTCTCAGGTCGTTGTCTTCAAGCATACTGTGTTGTTTCGGACGAAAGGAACAAACGAAGTCCGTCCATTTCGGAAATTGCACGGCTTTGGGCAATAAGCATTGCAACCTCCGCATCAAGATTTTTCATTATGGAAGCCCTTGTACGATTAATCATAATAATATTACCTCCGTAAAACTTAAACAGGATAAACCTTTTAATGTAAGAAAAGCGTATTGGTCTGTAAGCTTTTGCGGTTTCAGCAAAATCAAAGCGGTGTTTTCGTCTATATTTTTTGCCATATAATCGCTGATTACAGGCATTGTGTTATCATTTGCAACAGGTCCGATAACAATATCGTATTTTTTACCGATATATGTATTTTTTCTGTTGCTAGCAACATATTCCAGCCACTCTTTATTTGCAGAACCGAAATTGTGTATATTTAAATACTTATTGGCTTTATCCTTGTCAAATTCATAAACGCTTACAACCGGGTGACCCTTTTTCTGTCGTTCGGTTTTCAATTTTGCCCAACGTTTCGCCTGCTTCAAATCAGATGTTGTATAAAACCCCGAACCAAAATCAAGTGTTCGGTTAGATACTATCATTTTTGGAACGGTAACTTCCATATTACTCCCATGATATAACAACATACTTTTCACAACCTTTCTTTATTTGCCTGACCGAAAGTTATGTTTAAACAATAACTTTTATATATCGATAATATAATTTTATCACAGAACGGATAAAACATCAACAAAAAATATATTAACAAACATTAAGATTTAACGCTTTTGTTCTTATTTTATTTAGTAAAGGTTGAATTTTACGAGTTATTATGTTATAATATTTACAACACAAAGAAAAATGGAGAAATACGAAAAATGACAGCTAAAGCTTATGAGCGAGATTTCAAAGGGTGAACAGAGTGCAAGCGAAAACGTTAAAGAGGAGCTTTCTTTGTTGTGTGATATAATAAACGGTAAAACTTGATATATTTCATTTTAAGAAAGATTTGGTAATTATGGATATCAACACGCATAAAAAAGAAAAAATGCTAAAACTTTGTGAAGAGCTGCTTTCCGCAGAGGACGACAGATTAAACGGTGTTGAGGGTTATTCTATAAGTGAAGTTGCCGATATGATGAGGGCGGCTATTAAAGAGGAAGTGCGGCGGACGTTTTCGGACTACATCTAAGAGGGTCGGATGCGTCCGGCTCTCTTTTTTGTATATATATTTGACATTGCAAACTATAAAAAATCAAACAAACTTTTCTTTTGTTTCCTGTAGGCATTGTCGACTGTATTACAAAATTCCCCCTTGTTAAAAATTCTCCGTTATGGTATAATATAACTAATCGTGTGTTTGGTGTAAAATTGGTGTACGCTTAATTATCCAAACACAAAAAAAC
>CADCHW010000141.1 GCA_902801245.1 uncultured Ruminococcus sp. | reverse complement strand
TTATACAATAGGGCAGAAATTAACGAAAAAAAACGAAGTCAAAGCGTATATTGAAGAAAAACTTGAAGCTCTAAAAAACGAACGCACCGCCGATGCACAGGAAGTTGTCGAGTATCTCACTTCCGTAATGCGTGGTGAATCGAAAAGCGAAGAAATTGTTTTAAAGGGTGTCGGAAAGGGTTCGCAACGAATCGAAAAGGTCCAGAAAAAACCTTCCGAAAAAGACAAGCTCAAAGCTGCCGAACTCCTTGGAAAGCGTTTTGGTATGTTCTCGGGCGGCGGTTCGGACGATAGCAAAATCCTCAGCAAGCTTGACGAAGTCCTCGGAGGTATTAAGAGTGAGTTTTAGTGAAAAGCAGCAGGAATATTTCCAAAATGCCGTTCATCGATGGAACGTCAAATCGGGAGCTACTCGTTCGGGGAAGACCTTTATGGACTACTATGTAATTCCCAAACGCATAAGAGCTGTTCAGGAAAACCGGGGCTTGTTGTTATTCTCGGTCATACAAAAGGCACATTACAGCGAAATATCATAGAACCGTTACAGAGTATTTGGGGTACGTCCTTAGTGTCCGACATCAAGAGCAACAATACCGCTATGATGTTCGGAGAGCATGTTTTCTGCCTTGGTGCGGAAAAAGTTACAAGGGTTGATTCAATCCGTGGTTCGTCAATCAAATATTGTTACGGCGATGAGGTTGTGACTTGGCACCCCGATGTGTTTACTATGCTGAAATCACGTCTTGATAAGCCCTACAGCCGATTTGACGGCACTTGCAATCCCGATAATCCTAATCATTGGTTTTACAAATTTCTCTATAATCCGAACTTTGATATTTACGTTCAGGATTACACGATTTACGATAATCCGTATAACCCTCCCGATTTCGTAAAAAATCTCGAAAACGAATATCGGGGTACAGTCTATTTTGACAGATACATTCTCGGTCACTGGACGATTGCGGAAGGTCTTATTTACAAGCTGTTCGCAGACGATGCCGCAAATACAAAAAATATGGCAATATCGCAAAAGCCGCAGTTAAGCCGAATTAATATCGGTGTCGATTTCGGCGGCTCGGGTTCGGCTCACACGTTTGTTGCGACAGGTTCGGACAGAGGTTACAATAACTTGTATGCGTTGCTATCGCAGCGTGTCGAATGCAAGGACAAGGACGGCAAACAAATTTACATTGACCCCGACAAGCTCGGCGAATTGTTCTGTGAATTTGTGTGGCGTGTTATTGCAATGTTCGGAAATCCCGATGTTGTCTATTGCGACAGTGCGGAGCAGACATTAATTCTCGGTTTGAAGTCAACTGCCCGAAAAAAAGGCTTAGGTTGGCTCAGAATTGAGAATGCACTCAAAACTACAATAAATGACAGAATCCGTTGTGTTTGCAGATTGCAGGCTCAGCGGAGATTTTATTATATGGACTGCGGCTGTGAAAGTCTGGTCAATGCATTGTCAACGGCTGTCTGGAATCCAAAGAATCTTACTAAGGACGAACGACTCGATGACGGCACAAGTGATATTGATACTCTGGACGCATTTGAGTACACTTTTGAAAGAGATATTTCGAGATTTATAAAATACGAGTAGGGAGGTGTGAAAAATGAATTATACAATATTGTACGGCGAAATCATTAAAGCGCTTAATAAAGACAGTCCCCGGCAGTACGGGTATAACTCCGAAATGGCGGCTAATATTCAGCTGTGGAGTAAGATGTATGAGAATAAATCTCCGTGGCTGAGTAAGACTGTTGCGAGTGCTAATCTGCCCGTACAGATAGCCTACGAAACAGCGAAGCTTGTTACGCTCGAACTTAGGAGCGAAATTAAGGGCGGAGAGGTCGCAAAATATATCAATGAATTTTATCAGCGTGATGTCCTTAAAAAGCTGCGTAAATTCACCGAGTACGGTCTTGCAAAGGGCAGCCTTATCATAAAGCCGATAGCCGATAAAACAGGAATCAGAACGCAGTTTATTCAAGCAGACTGTTTCTTCCCGATAAGCTTTGACGGAAGCGGAAATCTCACAAAATGCGTACTTGCCGACCAAATCCGCAAAGGCAGGAGTATTTATACATTGCTTGAAATTCACACCCTGAACGGCACAACATACACCATAGAAAACAGACTTTTCAAAAGCGAAAATGACGGACTTCTCGGAAGTGAAACAAGCCTTTCGGAGATTGAAGCTTTTGCGGAACTTCCTGCAAATTTTAAAGCTGTTAATGTCAAGAAAATTCCTCTCGGTTTTTTCAGGTGTCCTATGGCAAATCAG
>CADCHW010000140.1 GCA_902801245.1 uncultured Ruminococcus sp. | reverse complement strand
TCTTAACATCGACAAGTGGTCAATTTACGCGATCGCCAAAAACTTAGGCAGACCTTACAACACAGTCAAAAATGAGGTTGACCGCGGTACGGTATATCTTTACAACGGCAAGGTTGCAAGATATAAGGCTGACAAAGGCGAGGAAGTATATCTTGAACATCGCAAGAACAGCCGCCGAAATTATCGTTGCCTTGAGACAGCAGGATTTCTCAAATATGTTGAAGATCAATTTTTCAATGAAGGATGGTCGCTGGACTCAGCTGTTGGTAATGCTAAAGTCAAAGGGTTATTCACTGACAGTGAAATGGTTTGCACCAAAACGCTTTATAACTATGTTGATTTGGGCTTGCTGAAGATCAAGAACATTGACTTGCCCGAAAAAAGAACATTGACTTGCCCGAAAAGCTGAAGAGGAGCGAAAAATCCAAGAAAACAAGGGAAAACAAGAAAATACTCGGCGATAGTATCGAGCAGCGTCCCGATGATGTTGACACTCGTGAAGAGTTCGGTCACTGGGAAATAGACAGTGTTATAGGCAAAAAGGCCGAGGGAGAACCGCAGGTGATGACGCTTGTAGAACGAAAGCTCAGAGAGTCGATTTGGATCAAGGTTAGGAATCATTCAGCCGAAGCGATAGACGAGGCTCTGAACGCCCTGATAGAGCAGTTCGGTGATAAATATAACGAGGTATTCAAAAGTATCACCGGCGACAACGGATCAGAATTTGCTAATCTGTCAAAGGTAGAAGCAAAGGGGATATCCGTGTATTTTACCCATCCGTATTCTTCCTATGAAAAAGGAACAAACGAATGTCATAACAGAATGCTGCGTAGATTCATTCCCAAGGGGAAAAGCATTGATATAATCTGCCGAGAAAGATACTCGGCTATCATACACCGGAGGAGCTTTTCGAGCAGGAGCTTGATAGAATCTACAGGGCTGCCTGAGCCGCGCCGCCGCTAGTTTTCCTCGCTCGTCGCTACGCTCCTCCCTCGAAAAACTCGCGGCAATCTACTACAGACTAAAAAATTGTTTCAACTTGCTATTGCAATTTGCGGAAAAATTTTTTCCAATCTTAACTCCTAAATCCCTATATTTTTCGGTATCAGTCTTTTTCAATTTTAACATCTGTTTTTTTATATACTTAATTATCTTCATATTAATCCCGATGCCGGTGCGGCACCGGCACAAATAGAGATGAAAACGGAAGCCGCAAAATTTTCCGTTTTCTGCAATAATGTATTTGAAAAAAGCACACTACAAAACACGGTAGAAAGAGTGTTTCTTAGCTTTTCGTCTTTTAATCAGTGTAGAGCCGCCTTTCAAGCACAGAATAGTAAATTCATCGAGTCCGCAAGCTAAAAAGGAAATGTTTTCACACTATCCTCTTGTTGTTTCTGTAATAGAGGGAAAACTAATTGTATTTTACTTTATATAATTCGGAGAGAATACTGCTCAAAGAACATGTGAAATCTTATAAAACGCAAAAATCATTATACCAAAAAAATAAATACTGTCATTTATTTAGAACACTGTTTGATTAATTTTGCTACAAAGAGATAAGGTTTGTTCTGTTATCGACGAAAGTGAGCAAAATGCGCGCTATTGACAACTTAGGATTGGTATGCAACTTTCCGAAGAAGCTGCGTCATCGCCCTTGCAGACAAACACTGAGCTTGAACAAGAATAACAACGCTGTTTGCAGCCGTTGAAGCACATATAAGGTCAGCCTACAGAGTGACGGTCTGCAATCAATCAGAACATAGTCATAGTCGAACCTAACCTTATTCAGAATTCCGTTAGTAAAGCGTCGACCAATTCCTCCTGCCAGTCACGAAAAGATCAGTATCCCAACTTCATACTTATCTGCCGTCATCAAATCGTCTTCTTTTTTTGAACATATATTCGCCGCTCATATCGTAACACTTTTGCAGCTAATAGTCAAGAATCTTTTTATGTTTATTTTATGTTTCAAAGATTTATACTTTTCTTCATAATACTATCCGGCGCACCATGCGTACAGAATGAATACACAAAAGATATCCGACCGGAATTCACCGACTGCTGCAACCGACTTTTCCAACATAAAAACGTTTCAAATTTGAAAAATATATAGATTACTTTTCGGTAATAAAGTGTGACTAACATATTGCCAAAGAATAGAACAAGGAGAAATTCATTTTTTTATTTGAAAACATTGTCAGCGTATTTATTTCACACAACGTAATCTTAACATATCAGCTTGCCCGTAAGCAGATTGTTGTGATTGGTTTTGTTTTGCCTGTGCGGTATATTTTAACAAGCAAATCAATATTGATAGTTGCTAATTTTTCTCATTCAGCTATCAGTTCATAAAAAAATGTCATAAATGAGGATGAACAGTGACCGACAAGAATCTGACCAAAAGCACTATGGTGTTTATCGTTTTACTAATGCTTGCGGGCGTTTGCAATGTGTTTACACGGACGACGAATCTGTTTTTCAATACGGTGATGTTCAGCGCGAATTTTTTATTTACGCCGGATTGCTGCTTTACTGGATACAGTCTGTGCGCACAAGGCTGCTGCCGACAAGGGCGCGGTCGTATGCAATTGCGGCTGCAAGCCTCATGCTGTTTTATCTCACTCTGCGCGTGTTCAAGTACCGTGTCGCGGGACTTGAGCCTGTCGCTAACCGCTATGCCGTGTACGCCTACTGGATTCCGCAGGTGATGGCGCCGGCGCTGTTTTTGATGACCTGTGTCCGGATACGCGCGGTGAGCATGAAAAATCTAAATTTGATGAACGTT
>CADCHW010000139.1 GCA_902801245.1 uncultured Ruminococcus sp. | reverse complement strand
TTGATGAAGACGAGGTTTACGACCAGAACGATTCCGCAGGCTTCATCAACCTCTTCGGCTTGCCGATTAAGGTACAGGCTAAGAAGAAAGGCTATTAATGCGGCGGCGGACAACGGCGGACAACGTCCGCTTGAGATACGTGAAGATAGTTTATTTTATCCGTAACTTTTATTACCCGACCGAAAATTGATTTATATATTTTCCAATAGCTTTAATATAAAAGTGTTAAATGATTGTCAAAAAAATTATTGGTCGGGTTCATAAAGCTAAAAATAAAAAGAGTTGCTTCACGTATTGTACATCGCAGTACAGCGACAAAAACGAATATTTTAGCGGTGCTGTCAACTTAATAAATTAACCTTAAAGAGATGAACTCAAGGAAGTTTATTTTGAAGTTGACAGTATTAGCATTTTTGTTTTTGGGAGGGTGTTTTCTGCCCTCCCGTAAAGTGTTTTATAGGAACAGTAATATTTTTACAGATTTATATATTTGAGGTGAAATTATGCAGCTTTGGAAAGGCAGATTTCAAAAGGCTTTAAGTAAAACTACCAACGATTTTAACTCTTCAATATCCTTTGACAGCAGAATGTTTAAGGAGGATATCGAGGGAAGTATAGCACACTCCGCAATGCTCGGTAAATGTGGAATTATTTCACAGGAAGACGCAGACGCAATCGGAGAGGGTTTAAAGGGTATTCTCGCCGACATCGAGAGCGGCAAGCTTGCCATTGACCCCGAAGCCGAAGATATTCACACATTTATCGAGGGCGAACTCACAGCAAGATTGGGCGATACAGGCAAACGTCTGCACACCGCAAGAAGCCGCAACGACCAAGTTGCCGTTGACATTAAACTCTATCTCAAAAAGCAGGTTGACGAGGTGACGGAGCTTGTGAAAGGTCTTGTCAATGTCATTTGCGATAAGGCTTACGAACACGCAGAAACGGTTATGCCGGGTTACACACATTTGCAGAGGGCACAGCCTATCACTTTCGGTCATCATCTTATGGCATACGCAGAAATGTTTTTGCGTGACTTGTCAAGACTTTCCGACTGTAAAGACAGAATGGACGAAATGCCTCTCGGCAGCGGTGCTTTAGCTTGTACGACATACCCGATTGACAGAACAATCACAGCCGATTTGCTCGGTTTCGACAGAATCACAAACAACAGCCTTGACGGAGTTTCCGACAGAGATTACTGTATTGAGCTTGCGGCGGTACTGTCAATAATTATGGTTCATCTTTCGAGATTTTCCGAAGAGATTATTATGTGGTGCAGTTGGGAGTTCAAGTTTGTGGAGCTTGACGATGCGTTCTCAACGGGTTCAAGTATTATGCCGCAGAAGAAAAACCCCGACATTGCGGAGCTTGTAAGAGGTAAGTCGGGAAGAGTTTTCGGCGATTTGACAACTTTGCTCACCGTTATGAAAGGTATTGCCCTTGCATACAACAAGGATATGCAGGAGGACAAGGAAGCAATTTTTGATGCAATCGACACCGTTAAAATGTGTTTGACGGCATTCACGCCTATGCTCGATACAATGAACGTTCTTCCGCAGAATATGAGAAAAGCGGCGGCAGGCGGATTCATTAACGCAACAGACTGTGCGGTATAAAGCAACTGGCGAACTTGTTGCAAAATGTATCGAATCGGGTCTTACTCTTGAAACATTGCCTATTGAGGAATATAAAAAGATTTGTGATGTTTTCGATGAGGGTGTTTACGAAGCTATCGGTTTGGAGAAGTGTGCATATGAGCGTTCACCATTGGGCGGACCGAATCCGGATAATGTTAGGAAACAGGTTGAGCGTGTCAGGAAAATTATAGAATAATTAATAAAATGAACATTCTGGAAAAATTCCTGCGTTTCGAGATTTACAAGGATATGTACGAGGAAATAATACATTTCATAAACTCCTACGAAATCAGAAACGGCGAATTTGAATAAAATTGACAGGGAAAATTTCATAATCTACCCCGAGTACGATGACGGAAAGGGCGGTATTATGATACCCCATTTAATGGCAATATACAAAAATAATTTACTGGACGAAATAAATAATTATGCAAGGTCAAAAGGCATAATTGATTAGAAAAGAGGAACTGAAAAATGACAATTAAAGTAGGTGTTGTCGGTGCGACAGGCTATGCAGGTGCGGAGCTTGTAAGGCTTATCAACGCTCACCCACAGGCAGAGGTTGCGGCGGTAAGTTCCGTATCCTTTGAGGGTAAAAAGCTAAGTGAGGTCTATCCGGCATATTTGGGCATTAATGATATGATTTGCGAAAATGCGGACGCAGTTGTTGAAAAGAGTGACGTAATTTTCGCCGCACTTCCGCACGGTCTTTCACAGGAGCTGGGGGCAAAGTGCATTGAGAACGGAAAAGCGTTTATTGACTTGGGTGCGGATTTCCGTCTTGAAAGCGAGGAAGAGTATCACGAGTGGTACGGCGGAGAGTTTCTTGACAAGGACTTGCACAAACAGGCTGTTTACGGCTTGCCCGAGTTCTTCAGAGATAAGATAAAGACAACCAAGATTATCGCAAACCCCGGCTGTTATACAACCTGTGTTCCGCTTGCACTTGCTCCGGCGGTTGTGAACGGTCTTATCGAAATGACCGGAATTATCGCAGACTGCAAGAGCGGTGTAACCGGTGCAGGACGTGGACTTTCACAGGGTACGCATTACCCCGATTTGAACGAGGGTTTTCACCCGTATAAGGTCGCAAGTCACCGCCACACTCCCGAGATTGAACAAACGCTTTGTAAACTCAGCGGTCAAGATAACGTGAAAATTACTTTTGTTCCGCATCTTCTCCCTGTGAACAGAGGTATTCTCGCAACCTGTTACGCACGTTTAAAGGACGGTGTAACAAAGGAGCAAATCAGAGCCGCCTACGAGGAGTACTACAAGGACGAGCCTTTCGTTCGTTTGCTTGCGGACGGTCAAGTAGCCGACATTCACAATATCAAGTATTCAAATTATTGTGATGTATCGGTATTTGTAGATACAAGAACAGGTACGTTTATAGCGGCTTCGGCTATTGACAATATGGTCAAGGGTGCGGCAGGACAGGCAATTCAGAATATGAATATTATTTTCGGTCTTGAAGAAACAACGGGACTTCTCATGACCCCCCCGGCATTTTAGCGGGCAACGCCCGCAGGAGAGAGGCGAAGGTGCAACATTTTGTATAGTCAAACTTTTGTTACACTTATTTTACTTCGTTTTGTGAATGGTTATATTATGAAAAAAGTTGTTGATATGATTGTTATTGTCTAAAACAAAGTTGGTCAATAACTTCCTCACTAAACTAAGCCTCGGTCGGGTACGTAAAGTTATTTTACGGAAAGACTATCTTCACGTGTAAAAAAACGTGTTAAAAAAAGGATTGATAAAAAATGAATTTTATAGAAAATGGGTCGGTTACATCGCCCAAAGGCTTTAAGGGTTCGGGAATCTGCGGCAGTGTCAAGCCGAGCAATACAACCAAAAGAGATATCGCACTTATCGCAAGTGACGTTATATGCAATACAGCGGCGGTGTTCACAAAAAATCTTGTGAAAAGCTCCGCTATTACCGTTACTCAGCAGAATATAGAGAACGGCAAGGCTCAGGCAGTTATAGTAAATTCGGGCAATGCCAACACCTGCAACGCAGACGGCATTGAAAAAGCCGAAAGAATGTGTGAGCTTGCGGCGGAAGCTCTTAATATTGATAAACACGACGTGATTGTCGCATCAACAGGTGTTATCGGTCAGCCGCTGCCTATCGAGCCATTTGAAAAAAGCGTTCCCGAGCTTGGAAAGATTATCAGCGAGGACGGCGGTACGGACGTTGCCGAAGCAATTATGACTACCGATACAGTCAAAAAGGAAACCGCAGTTTCGGTTGAAATCGGCGGAAA
>CADCHW010000138.1 GCA_902801245.1 uncultured Ruminococcus sp. | reverse complement strand
TTTACAGGCGGCAGAAATGACGGTGACATCGTGATTCAGATTGACAGCAGAGAGGTTTTCCGTGCGACTAAAAAAGAAGCCGATAACTGGAAACGTACCCACGGCGGCAGACCTGCATTCGGGTAAAGGAGTGAGTGTATGAGCAATTTCAAAGGATATTTTCTGAAATTCGGAGATACAATTTTTCCGCATAAATACCTCGCACAAGGAAATGAAGCCACTCCTTTTCAGCGAACGGAAGCCGAAGCTTATCGTGACGGAAACAATGATTTGCACCGTGTTACTTTCGGAAATCACAAAAGTACATTCAAGATTACAACTATTCCGGGCATTACTCTTGAAGAGAAAATTGAAATGGAAAATGTGATGAGCAGAGGGTTACTTGATTCAATCCAAAGAAAATATCAAGTGGAATATTGGAATGACGACATAGGAGTAAATGATTATTCCACAGGTGATTTTTATATTCCGAACCCAACATTCAGCAGAACAAAAATTGTTAATAACACAATTGTTTACGATTCACTTACATACGAATTTATTGAGTATTAAAAGGGGCAACATATGAAAAATGCAAGTGATTTTTTCAAGCAAGCCTGCCTTAACGGAAGTGTTGAAAATCAGTTGGTAATTAATATTCCCGATGACAACTCGGGAACGGTTTATCAAATATTCAATGATGAAATTGTATCGGAGAGTATGAAACTCACACAAAGCCTTTGCGATGACAGCGACCTGAAATTTGGTGGCTGCATAGCAAGTCAGTTTGAAATTGAGATTACAAAAAATGTTGATTTGACAGGTAGAGGAATTTCTGTGCGGCTGTACCAAACAGCGGTTATGCCGACTTATCCCGGTAGTCAAACTTATCCGAATGCCAATGATTCAAATGAGATTGTAACTTATCCCGGTTTCACTATGTGTAAAGGGTATGGCGGTAAATCAATAAGCCTTTTCAAAGGTATGATTTACAGCTGTAAATTATCTAAAAACCGTATTATACGGAAAATTGTTGCCTACGATGAGTTTTATTGGATAGGTACGGTTAATTGTACAAACTGGTATCGAAGTCTGTTTGAAAATTCAAGCACAATAACTCTCGGGAAGCTTTGGGAAGAATTGTTGAAAAAATTTAAGTTTCGTAAAGCAGCCGCAATTGAGAATCTAACGCTGCCAGCCAATGATTTACTGTTATATATGACAGATGATGAAGTAACAGTAGGAGAGATTCTCAGGCAGATTATGGAGTTTAGCGGCTGCTTTTGTTTTATCGATGGCGATGGTTTTCTGGATTTTATAAGTTTTCGTGATTATAATCAATTGGAGAATTATGAGATTTATCACTACTATATTGATGTAGAAACGCAAGATTTTACAAAGACAGGCTACACAGGTTTATACATAACAGGTTTTGATGACGGTAAGGGTCTTTATTATTTTGATTCAAGTTCTGATGAAAATTTTTATTTTTTGGAAGATATTAATATTATCACCAAAAGTTATAAAGCAAGATATTTTGACCCCGAATTTCAAAAGATAAAATCACTTCTCAATTCTTATTTTAGTGTTATCTATGACCCTATAAACCTGAAATCTGAATACCGCAGCTGGGTAGAACTCGGTGATAAGATACAGGTTTATGTAACTTGGGTTGACCTTGAAGGTGAACATACCAAAATATTTAACACTATGGTGTTGAGCCGAACGCTTTCAGGAATTCAAGCTATCACGGACGAGATTACATCAAATGCCGAAAACATACGGTATACGGAAGAGTATTTTGACAAGAATTAAAGAAAGGACGGTGGTTATATGTCGGATTATCAGCCTAAAACTTGGAAAGACTACCCCAACACTACTACTCCGATTACAGCTCTTGACCTTAACAGGATTGACAATGGAGTGGCTGAGGCACTGCAAAAGGTTGAAAGTGTTGGTGAGGATTTTTCGGATAGTATAGATAATGCAAAAAGTGATGTTATTGATAGAATTGATACAGCCAAAAACAGCTTATCATCACAAATGACAAGTAATCTTCTTAGTATTGATATTTGGTTGACTAATGTACAAACGGCATTATCGGAAGAA
>CADCHW010000137.1:592-2687 GCA_902801245.1 uncultured Ruminococcus sp. | reverse complement strand
CTTAAAATTCCTATCAAATATTTTAACTCGGAGGTAAGCAAATGAATATTACAGCACAGGATATTATAAACAGTTTGTTTAATCCCGATGATATTGTAAACATCCGTATATTTGACGACAGAAAGGACGGCATATTTGCAGGGAAAAAATATTCCGTTGAAGCCGGAAAGTTTATAGGGCTTGAGTCTATTTTGCGTGAGCATAATGCGAAGAACAGAGGTGTGTTCTTTGTTGTGAACAGCGGAGGTCATAATGACAGGGATATTAACCGCATAAACGCTCAGTTTGTAGAAATGGACGACAAGACCTTTGCCGAACAGCAGAAACTTATTGATGAATTTCCGCTGCCGCCGTCAATGATTATCAAAACGAAGAAGTCGCTGCATACATACTGGTTTATGAAGAATGCAGCGGTAAACAGATTCAGAGCCGTTCAAAGGGGATTAATAGAGCATTTCGGCGGCGATCCTGTTTGCATTAACGAGAGCCGTGTTATGAGATTGCCGGGATATTATCACTGCAAAGGTGAGCCTGTTATGGTCGAGTGTATTTTGTTTCACCCTGAAAGGAAGTACACGCAGAGCGAGCTTTCCAAGTATCTGAATGTTGGTAATACTGATAATGAAGTCAAAAAATCCGAATACAGTGCACCTAAGAAAGGCAATGAAAAAGGTCTTGAACTTGTATTGTCGCAATGTGATTTTTTGAAACATTGCAAGGAAGATGCAGAAACCCTTTCAGAACACGATTGGTATGCTATGATAACAAATCTCTTTCCCTTTGATAAAGGTATAGAGAAAATACATGAATTTTCGCAAGCTTATCCGAGATACAGCAAGCAGGAAACCGACAGTAAAATCGCTCATTTTCAGAACTCAGGCACTCGTCCGATAACTTGTAAAACGATAGCTGAAAAAGGTTTTAAATGCCCCAAACATGTAAGCGGTGAGTGTACTTGTAAAGCACCTGCCGCATTGTGTTATGAAGAAGTGACAATGGAAACTTTACAGGCTTTGATTGACAATATGCAGGTCAGTACGTCTGCTATTGAGAATTTGCAGAGAGTGAGAAAGTTTACAAAGGACTTTTTGTTTAATGTTGACGCAGTTACCGCAAATGCAGTAATCGGACATCTTTTGAAACAGAAATTTAATCTCAAAAACGCCGATATTAAACCGCTGCTCTCATTCCACAAAGAGGTTTACAAGCAGTTTGAATCTAACCGCAAAGCTAAGGACAGAAGTAAAAATTCGGAGAATATTCCCGATTGGTATGAGATGTCTGAGCGTGGGCTGAGATTTCTTCCGGATATTTTGGCAGCGGATATGGCGAAGAAAGCACCTGTTTTCTATGCAGCGGAACAGTACTATGCTTACAAACACGGTGTGTACAACGTAATTACGGAGCTTGACGCTAAGAATATGATTCGTGAAAAAATGCTCCCCGGATATACAAAGCTGTCGCAGATTACCGATGCAGAGGGGCAGTGGAAGATGCAGATACAGCGTGATGTCAGAGAGCTTGACTCAAATCCGTATATTATAAACGTGAAGAATGGTTTGTACAATGTTCTTGAAGACAGGCTCACACAACACGATGAACGCTATCTTTCAACGGTACAGCTTAATGTGAATTATACGCCGGGGGCGGATTGCCCAAGATTCAGGCAGTTTTTGCACGAATCTCTTTCCGATGATCAGGTTGTCTTGATTCAGGAAATGCTCGGTTATTTCCTTATTCCCGTAAACAGGGCACAGAAGTCATTTGTAATAGTAGGTGAGGCAGGTGCGGGAAAATCTAAGCTTCTGCTTGTTTTGAACGATATTCTTCTCGGTAAGGAAAATGTCAGCAATGTATCATGGCAGTCATTGAACGAGAGGTTCAAAACGGCGGAACTGTTCGGAAAACTTGCAAATATATTCGCTGACCTACCGACAAAAAATATTGACGACAACGGTATTTTTAAGGCTTTGGTTGGTGAGGACTACCTAACCGTGGAGCGTAAAAACAAAAATCCGTTCTCATTTCAACCGTATGCAAGGCTGCTGTTTTCCTGCAACAAAATTCCGAGAAACTATGGTGATAAATCGGAAGG
>CADCHW010000137.1:0-537 GCA_902801245.1 uncultured Ruminococcus sp. | reverse complement strand
TTTAGGGCAGAGGCAGACGGTATATTGATTTTTGCATTGGAAGGTCTACGCAGACTTATGGAGAACCATTACAAATTCTCCGAAACAGAGGTGAACCGTGAGGAACTCCAAAAATATCGTGAGGACAGTAATTCAGTACTTGCATTTATCAAGGAGTGCTGCGAAATAGAGCCCAACAGTCATGTCAGCAGAGCAGAACTTTTTAACCATTACAAGACATACTGCGAAGAATCCGGTCTTGTTCCATTCGCACAGCGAAATTTTAATATGGAGCTTGAAAACAACTATCCCGAAGTTCAGAGAGCCAAAGATGCACTCAGCAGACGTACTATCTGGAAAGGAATAAAAATAGTTGATTCACAGGATTAAACACTTAAATTAACACCATATCTCCGAAATACCGAAAGGAAAAAAGCTATTTTCTTATATTATATATATTTACACATACACACATACGTATATATATAAATGAAAAATTATTGGCTATAATATCTTCTTTCTGTTTCGAGTGTTTCGGAGTATGGAGAATATAAAACC
>CADCHW010000136.1 GCA_902801245.1 uncultured Ruminococcus sp. | reverse complement strand
TCTCGCTGTTCAAACTCATCATATGACTAACGGCAATATTGACAAGCTTACCATTTTTGCAGGCAAGCATACAATCCGTTACAGAGTTAGAACAATCGGTTCAAAGGATTATTTCTCTTGGATGGAGAACAAGAAAGATACGGGCGGTTCGTCTGATACTTTTGCAGGCGAGAGCAATAAGCCGATTGACAGGGTTCAAATCGCTGTAAAAGAATAATATTAATCGTATATCTCCCTTTAGGACAGCTGTTATTATCAGTGCGTTCTAAAGGGATTAATTATACCCATTAATGCTTAAGGAGGGATTTCATGACTTGTGAAGAAAAACGTCAAATTGACAAGCTAAGTTCGCAGGGTTACGGTTGTACTGCTATTTCTAATATGCTTGGCATTTCAATAAATACTGTGAAATCCTATTTTAGAAGAAATAAGTCGAAAGAAGAAAAAATCAAAATCAGAAATGCTGCTAAAGGCGGCTGTGAATTTTGCGGTAAGATACTTGTTCATACCGAAGGCAAAAAGAAAAAACGATTTTGTTGCGATAAGTGCAGATTTACATGGTGGAATCGAAACCGTGATAAAATTCACCACAAAATATTATTTGAAATTAGTTGCTGCTATTGCGGTGCGTCTATAAAGAGTGCTGATAAAAACAGAAAATTTTGTTCACAAAATTGTTATAAGAAATGGAGATGTTTAAATGCTTCAAAATGAAAATCTTTTCAATTATAAAACATCAATAACTGTTTTCTTGTCTTGGTTCAGAAAAGGAATTATTACCGAAAAAGAACTGAACATATTAGACACAAAGCTTTGTGAAAAATACGGAATATCTTCGTACAGTATATATCGGCCTAACCCCTTGATATATAATGAAAAAGGAGCAATATATAGTATGAAGGAGGTTGATTCTTGTGGAAAGAACTGTTCAAGTATTTGAAAAAAAGACGTACGATTTACCACATAAAAAACGTGTTGCAGCCTATGCGAGAGTTTCATTGGGTACCGAACATATGCTGCACTCTTTAGCGGCACAGGTCAGCTACTACAGCAACATGATTCAGCAAAATCCCGAATGGGAATTTGCAGGGATATTTGCGGATAAAGCTCAAACAGGCACGAAAGACAGCCGTCCCGAGTTCCAGCGTTTGATGAACGATTGCAGAAACGGACTAATTGATATGGTAATTGTGAAATCAATTTCTCGTTTGGCTCGAAATACGGTTACGCTTTTGAACACTGTCAGAGAATTGAAAGAACTTGGAATTGATATTTTTTTCGAGGAGCAGAACATTCACACTATGTCTGAAACAGGAGAGATGATGTTAAGTCTGTTCGCTGTTTTTGCTCAGGAAGAAAGTAAGAATATTTCCGATAATATCAAGTGGCGTAAGCGAAACGATATGAAGAACGGCAAAACAAAGCCGAAGGCAATTTACGGTTATGATGTTGTAGACGGGGTTCTTGTTATCAACGAAGAGCAAGCCGAAGTTATCAGAGAAATGTACCGCTTGTATCTTGACGGAATGGGATTTCACGCTATCGCAAACTATTTGAATGAAAAGGGAATTCCGTCACCGATGGGAACTTTAAAGTGGAGAGATTCCGTTGTAAATCATTTAATGGGCAACGAGAAAATGAGAGGAAATGTTCTTCACCAAGTGCAATTTACTGAGGATTATCTTACAAAGAAACAGAGAATGAATCGTGGAGAACTGCCGATGTACCTACAAATTGATACACACGAAGGTATTGTATCGAACGAGATTTTCGAGAAAGCAAAAGCCGAAAGAGAACGCAGGTCAAGAGTGGGTGGGTTAAATGAATATGTAGGACTTGCTTTCAGAAAGAAGATCAGCTGTCCCTGCGGTATGCACTTCGGTCATAACAGAGCAGGCAAAAAATGGTGGGTTCAGAATACTTGGAGATGTAACGGTCACGACAAGAGAAACAGTGCCGTTTGTACAGCTAAGGATATTCCCGAAGATATCTTGATGAAAGTTTCATCGGAAGTTCTCGATTTGGAAGAGTTTGACAGTGATGTTTTTCTTGATCGTGTTGAAGAAATCTTTGTACCCGAAAATTATAAGCTTGT
>CADCHW010000135.1 GCA_902801245.1 uncultured Ruminococcus sp. | reverse complement strand
TATGAAACGATTATTTAAAGACCCCGAGAGCATACCGTCAAAAGATTTGCAGGAAGCGGTCGATAAGGCTTTCTGGTTTGTCGGCGGCGGTGACATTCCGAAAAGCGAACCGTCAAAGGTTAAACTCATTGACTGGAAACACGATGAGAGTATTATTTTTCCTGCCGTGAATAAGGCAGTCGGTTGCGAGGTCAGAGCAGTTCCGTATATGCACTGGTGGACGTTTATAGGGTGTTTCGGTGAGATTGGAGAGGGATTGTTTTCGGCGGTTATGAATATCCGTCACAAAAGAGCCGAGGGAAAGAAGCTTGAAAAATGGGAACGTGAATTTTTGAGGAAACATAAAGAGCTTGTTATTATTCGTACCGATGAGGAACGGCAGGCAATTGACGAAACAGAAGAGTTTTTAAAAACTATAACATAAATAAAACCACCCGATTCTATTCGGGCGGAACGGTTATTATTAAAACATATTTAATTGTCTGATTAGAGCGTCCTGCAAAACTTTGCTGAAATTGATACCGTTTGCTATAGCCTGATTGTTGAGCCATTCGGGAATAGTCAAGGTTTTTTTAACAGCCTTGCTGTTGTTTAGATATGCCGATAAATCAACCTGCACAAAGCTTGTAAAGGAATTTTCGTCAATATGAATGTCGGCAATATCGGAAGGCTCGGGAAGTTTTTCGCCCTCTTCAAGAAGTGTAAGAGCATAGCCTTCAAGTGCTTCCTGAGCTGATTTAAGTGTTTCTTCGGCAGTATCTCCGAAACTGTTGCAGCCAATTAAGTCGGGAAATTCAACCCAGTATGAGCCGCTTTCATGGTGGAAAATTGCAGGGTAAGTTAGTTTCATAGTGTAAACCTCCTTATATCACTAAAGACAGGGAGCTATTTAAGTCCCGTTCTCTTTAAAATTGCGTTTAGTAAACCTATTGGAACATCTTTTCCGTGTACAGGAATTGTTTCTGTTTGATTTCCTTTTTTCATAATATGGTGGCTTCCATGTACACGAACTTCAATCCAACCGTTTTGTTTAAATAGCTTTAATAAATCTTTGTCTTTCAAAGAGAAAACCTCCTTTATAAATAGTTTAACATGTGTATATGTATTTGTCAATTGGTTATAAGTTTATTTTTAAGAAAGGAAGTGAAAATATGGCAGTAGACGGACATCTGAATTTTGATACTTTGATAAGCACAAAAGGTTTTGAAAAAGGCTTGAAAAATATCGGAAATACCCTGAGCAGTTTAAAAGGCACTGTGATGAATTTAGCCGGAGCATTCGGCATAGCATTTTCAACGGCGGCATTAGTAAATTTCTCAAAATCCGCCAAAGAAGCCTACAACGTCCAGCTAGAGGGAGAAACAAAGCTTGCAACCGTTCTCGGCGAACACCTTGACGCAACAGAGAAACAGATTCAAGCCGCAAAAGATTACGCTTCCGCTTTGCAGGAAGTCGGAGTTATCGGCGATGAAGTTCAGCTTGCAGGCTTACAAGAGTTGTCTACATATATCGAAAATCCCGATTCATTAAAAACAATGAACGGAGTTTTAAACGATATGCTCGCCCAGCAGTACGGACTTAACGCTTCTGCGGAAAGTGCCGTTACTATTTCCACAATGCTCGGTAAGGTTCTCGCAGGTCAAACATCGGCACTCTCCCGATACGGCTATACCTTTGACGAAGCTCAGGAGCAGCTTTTGAAATACGGCACTGAGGAACAGAGGGTCGCAACCCTTGCGGACGTTGTACTTGATTCTGTCGGCGGTATGAATGAAGCTTTGGCACAAACTCCGGCAGGACGTATGAAGCAGCTTGAAAATACAATGGGTGACATTAAGGAGCGGTTCGGTGAAGCCATTACTCAAATTGAGGTTCTTTTACTTCCTGCATTGAAACAGGTCGCAAACGCATTGCAAATTATTGCGGATAAGGCGAACGAAGTTGCACAGGCATTATCCGATGTTTTCGGCACGAAGTCAAATAAAGCCGTTAGCACGACAGGTGCAGATATTGATGTTGACACCGCCCTAACCGACAGTACCGAAGAATTAGCCGATGAAGCCGAAGACACAGCCGACAGCTATGAAGATATGGCAAAGGCTGCGGTATTGCTTCTGCTATAGGTGCAGTTGTTGCCGGCATTGCTGCATTTAAAAAGATAACGTCTGCTGTTCCTGCTGTTATCGCTGCATTGAGTAATCCTGTAGTTTGGATAATAGCGGCTATAGCGGCAATAGTTGTAGTTATCATTGAGGTTATTACTTATTGGGAAACATTGAAAGAAATATTTTCCGAGGGAATACAGTGGTGGAAAAATCTGTTTTCTAATTTATGGAATACTATTGTAACATATTGGTCGGATAAATTGTTGAAGATAGTAGAATGGTTTAAAAATGTTATAGCGAGTTTTAAAGAATTTATAGGTGACGTAAAAGCATATTGGGGAAATCTTTTCAAAAATCTGTGGAACAGCGTCAAGAACTGGTGGAATAATACTTTTATAGCAGGTTGGAAATCAGCTCTTGCAACAGTAAAAAATACTTTTAGTAATTTGTGGCAAGGAATTAAAAACATTGCAAAAAGTGCGGTTAATGCTGTAATCGGATTTGTAAATGGTATGATAAACGGTGCTGCAAACGGCATAAACAAGATTATCGATTTAATCAATACGTTAAGTTGGGATATCCCGGATTGGGTGCCTGTTATAGGTGGAGGAACGTTCGGCTTTAACATTCAGCATATTACACCTCCTCAGATTCCTTACCTTGCTACAGGTACTGTTGTACCAGCTAATTACGGCGGATTTACGGCAATTCTGGGCGATAATAAACGAGAACCGGAGGTTGTTTCTCCGCTTTCCACAATAAAGCAAGCGGTGCTTGAAGCTTTGGCTGAATCGGGATTTACAGGCGGCAGAAATGACGGTGACATCGTGATTCAGATTGACAGCAGAGAGGTTTTCCGTGCGACTAAAAAAGAAGCCGATAACTGGAAACGTACC
>CADCHW010000134.1 GCA_902801245.1 uncultured Ruminococcus sp. | reverse complement strand
ACGGTTGACAAATCCGTTTTACAGTCAACTCCTATTATCATCATACCGTTATCCGTTTCAAACCGACCGTAACGGAATGTATCTATGTAACCTCTGTCACGTGGTTCTTCCTTAATCTCACATACCTGATTTATAATCATATCTATATTTGCTATTGCAATATGACTATAATCCGCATTGAATATAGTTTCGGATTCATCTAAATAAGCTATGTAGTATCTAGTCTGGTAAGGTGTTTCATCGTGAAATTCCCGCTTGTAGCCTTTGTCAAACTCAAAAAATCCAATATCGTTATCGGTGTCGGTATCGGTATCTGAAATAAAACTCTGAATATTGAACAGCGGAAAGCCTCCGTTTTCGTGAAGTACGTCAATAATTTCGTCTGTGCGGTTGGCAAGACGTACACGCAAAGTTATATTAACCGCCGTGAATGCGACAATCAAGGTAACAGTCATTGAGATTATGGCAAGCAGAATAAACCTGACTTTAAGCTGCCTAAGCATTTTTAACAGCCTCCAGCACGTAACCCCTGCCCCTGAGAGCGGAAATCTGAATATTGGCATTAAGACCGGCAAGCTTTTTTCTGAGATACGAAATATAGACCCACACTACATTTACCTCGGCTTCGCTGTCGTAACCCCAGATTCTCGTCATAAAGCTTTCGGTTGAAATAGGTCTGCCGTTGCTTTTCATAAGCATTTCCATCATAAGGTATTCTTTTCGTGAAAGGCGGATTTCACCGCTTGAAGTGCTTATTTCATATGATTGGCGGTTAAGTGTGACGTTTCCGATTTTCATATCATCAGGGATAATCTCACCCGAACGGCGGACTAATGCTCCTACCCTTGCGACAAGCTCGGGCATAGCAAAAGGTTTTGCAAGGTAATCGTCCGCACCTGCATTCAAACCCTCAACTTTATCGGAAACTTCGGATTTTGCAGTAAGCAGGAGAACGGGAGTTCCTATACCGCTTTTTCTGATATTTGAAAGAACCTCTATACCGCTCATTTTAGGCATCATAACATCAAGAATAATTCCGTCGTATTTTTCAGCCATAATAAAATCAAGAGCTTCTTCACCGTCATAAACGGCATCGACAACATAATTTTTATGGCGAAGTATTTCCGTAACTGCGTCGGACATAGCTCGCTCGTCCTCGGCATATAATATTTTCATTTTTCTAAATCTCTCCTTTTTTAACACGTGCGGACAACGTCCACTTGAAACACAAAAAGGTAGTCCTTGTTAGTCTAACTTCACGAACCCAACCAATAATTAGGAACTGTTTGGAAATAAGTTGAACAATTTATACGCAGGATAATTTGTTATGTACTAGGCACAACAGTTTAATACGGTAGTTTTTGACCGATTTTTGCCTACGATAACAATCATATCAAAAATTTATTTAGTGCAATAACAGCCATACCAAATACTTTCGGTCGGGTTCATAAAGTTATTGCTTAAAAAGACTGTCTTCACGTATTTTCAGCGGGCATTGCCCGCAAAATTTTACTCAGCTTTTGAAGTGATAAATCCACAGCCGCCAATTCATCGGCACAACGTTTAAGTTCCTCGACAATAGGCTTTTCGTCAACTATCATTTTCTTGTATTTCATTCTGTGTTCAATGCTTGCCCAAGTATCCATATTAACAGTGCGAATTTGTATTTCAACAAAAACACCGATATTATCAGACGGTACTCTGCATATAATGTGATAGCTTCGATAACCGTTTCTTTTCGGGTGATTGATATAATCTTTCTCGCCTATAATTTCAATCCCCTCAATGTTTTCGATAAGCGAAACTACAACATCAACGTCATCAAGAAAAGACGTAATCACACGCACTCCGGCGGCATCGTGAACACGCTTAACGGCATTTTCCGCATTGACATCATACCCGTGATGCAAAAGTTTCTCCGACATACTCTCGGGGGATTTTATACGATACCTTATATTTTCAATAGGATTTCTACCAAATTCTTCAAGGCACTTACAGCCTATATTGTGAGTTTGATTTATTATATAATCTATAGCATTTTGAAGTGAAATCAAATATTCACCGTAAAATTCATCAACATCATCGGAAACAATAAAACAATTCATATAATTCTCCTTTTTTCAATACGTGAAGATAGTTTTTTTATTAATT
>CADCHW010000133.1 GCA_902801245.1 uncultured Ruminococcus sp. | reverse complement strand
CATTACCTTCCAAACTCTGCCCTGCGTGTCCTTGCAGCTCCAAGTGTCGTATGAACCGCCGTCGTGGTAAACCGTTTCAAGTGTTCCGAAGTATCTCGCAACCACCTTGATTGCTGTGTTTCTTGTAATCTCAGCCATTTCTATCTCGCAGCCGATTGTCTGTGTCTTTGCTCTGTCCATAAATGCCTTTGTCTTTTCGCTCATTTTTAAATCCTCCTAAAGCGTTGTGTGTTTTTCTGTTTGCATACACATATTCGCTCTTTTTCGAGTATTTATCAAGCTATATTACTGACAAAGAAATATTATTTTATTGTGTATAATACACTTTCAAGCGGTGGTCTTAATCTTCATCGGAACAGCCTATTTCCCCTTTTTTGCGGTAGGCTGCCGAACCGCTGAGATTTCTGAGCAAGATTTTTCTTGTTACCTTATGCTCATCGCCTACAAACCCTAATCTAATAAGGAACACTCTCATAGCGAATTTAGGGTTGTCCGTCTGAGCCTGAGATTTGTTGATTCGTTTCTGCTCTTTTGCCATTTTACAAAATGCGGAAATGAAGTCACAGTAAGCTTTGAATTCCGTTTCATCACTTAAATCCGAAAACCACGGAAACTGTACTTCGGTGTTTGTTACCTTATAATTAAGGCTGTCGGTTTTGAAAGCCTGCTTGAAAAGTTCCGTCTTGCTCTCGATAAGTCGGTCAAGCTTTCTGAAAGTCACATCATCGAAAAATTCTCTTGGCATTGATACGGTCAAACGATTGTTTGGTTCGCTGTCTGTCGCCGCTGTGATCGGCACTGTCGGGCTGTGTGGCTCGGTTTCGCTCTCTTCGGATACTTTCTCGATTTCCGAAAAAGGAATCACTGTCGCCGTTACAAAGCCTTTTTCTGCAAGGCTGTCAATCAAGCTTTTGATAACGGGTATCTCTGTGTTGTCTTCAAACTCCAGATACCCCTCACGAGTTACCGTAAACTCACCAATCTCAAAAGCATATGATGGCATAAACTTGTAAACCGCAGGAACTCCCGTAATTTCGGAAACTGCCGCCGCCAACTGCTTACGGCTTTTGCCCTCTAACTTAAACTGAATGTTCATCTGAACACCTCCATTAAATTTTGTACTACAATAATTGCTCTAAAAATGAGATTTATCAAGCTTTTATCGGAATGTTATTAACATTCTGCGTAATCAACAAATAACACTTTTCGGAAGTGTAAAAGATAAACAATGAGTATTTTTGTAAAGAATAGAATGAGAGCGGAATCAAAACAGCATTATAATAGCGTCATAACGGTGCTGCTTTGACTCTGCTTTTGAATCGAAAAACTAATTTTTTTGTGATAAATCAACTTGTTTTCGCTTATATTTCTTCGGATATAGGTGAATTTATCTCTAAATCGTTGTAATATACAATACCTGAAAGCACAAAACAAACACACATTAAAACCACACCATTGCCCCACATAGCGTATTCTGCACTGTCACTGTGAGGATTTTTAAGCCATTTTATAATCTCATTATCGGATTTAGGCTTTGTATTTTTTCCGATTGCTCGGTTATATTCGTTGAAAATCTCTCGCCAATATACTATATCTTCGGGTGTGGGATTTTCCGTACCTAAGTCATTGCACCAATCGGGAGAAAATCCCATTAATTTGGCACATTCCTTTGGTGTTAATCTTCTTACGATATATTCAACCCCTGCGGTATCGTTGATTATAGGCGGATCTTTGTAATCACTTTCTACAAGCGTTCCGGCTACTTCTTCATTTGCAATAGTGTGATAGGACGCTTTGCTTGTGCAGTATGTAGGCTGTGCAACTGCTCCCGGTCCTTTCGATACAATGGTCGGTTCAAGTTCTTCTTCAACAGCAATATCGTAAAGAGCATTTTGCCCTTGATTAAATGCCGCCCTATCAATACCGTATGCGACTGCATGGCGATCCGCTTTAGTTAAAGAAAATGAAATATCTTCATTAACACCGCTACCCTGCGGACCGTTTTCATCTTTTCTGCCTATCATAGAACCCTGAATAGATACAACGGCGATGCCGCCTTGATTTGAATCAGGTGAATTTTTTCCCGTATCAATTGTTCTTGAAGTTTCTGTTTCATATACGTTCTGCCTTGCGTTTTTCGTACCTTCCGAT
>CADCHW010000132.1 GCA_902801245.1 uncultured Ruminococcus sp. | reverse complement strand
ATATAACAAGCGTGATGTTGAGGTCGAAATGGCAATACAGCATAAGCTGCATAATTTTCCTGTTCCCGATTTTATCTGGGAAGAATTTTATCTCGACCAAGAAATCAATGACAGAGGAATAATGCTTGATATGCCGGTTGTAAAAAATGCTATTGATTTTGATGAACGAATAAGAGAACAACTCACATTAAGAATGCAGCAGCTTACGAATCTTGAAAATCCTAACAGCGTTCAGCAAATGAAATCGTGGCTGCGTGAGAACGGAATGCTCGTAGAAAGTCTCGGTAAAAAGGAAGTTAAAGAGCTTCTAAAAACAGCACCGCCGCAACTTGCAGAGGTCTTAATGCTCCGTCAGCAGTTAGCAAAATCGTCCGTAAAGAAATACACCGCTATGCAGAATGCAGTGTGTGCAGACGGCAGGGCGAGAGGTACGTTTCAGTTTTACGGTGCAAATCGCTCGGGGCGATGGAGTGGGCGTTTAATTCAGTTACAAAATCTTCCACAAAATCACATATCAGACCTTAATTCGACCAGAGAGCTTGTAAAACAGGGTAACTTTGAGGCTTTTCAAATTCTTTATGATAATATTCCCGAAACACTCTCTGAGCTTATTCGCACAGCATTTATTCCAAAACCCGGATACAAATTTATAGTTGCCGACTTCTCCGCTATCGAGGCAAGGGTTGTCGCATATATCGCCGGAGAACAGTGGGTGCTTGATACCTTTGCTAATGGTGGTGATATATACTGCGAAACGGCAAGTCGTATGTTTCATTGCAACGTTGTCAAACACGGTGAAAACGGTCATCTCCGTCAAAAGGGTAAGCAATGTGTTCTTAGCTGCTCGTATGGAGGATCCGTTGGAGCAATGCTGAATATGGGAGCATTGGAATCGGGAATGACCGAGGACGAACTTCAACCGCTGGTAGATGCTTGGAGAGCGGCTAATCCCAATATTGTACAGCTTTGGCGAGATGTTGATACAGCCGTAAAAAATGCCGTAAAGCAGAGAACCACCACAGAAACACACGGCTTAAGATTTATATATCAAAGCGGAATGCTTTTTATAGAGCTGCCGAGTAAACGCAGACTTGCTTATGTGAAACCGCAAATAGGTACAAACCGTTTCGGCGGTGAATCCGTCACATATATGGGTATCGGCGGTACGAAGAAGTGGGAACGCATAGAAAGCTTTGGAGCAAAGTTTGTCGAAAATATAGTACAAGCAATCAGCAGAGATATTCTAATGTACTCTATGAACACTCTCAGAAATTACCGTATTGTAGCAACCGTTCACGATGAAATAATCATAGAATGCCCAAACGATACGTCGCTTGATTATATCTGTAAGCAGATGAGCATAACGCCTCCGTGGGCGGAAGGTTTAATTTTGAACGCTGACGGATATGAGTGCCAATTTTATAAAAAAGACTAATGTGACAATTCGCAGGGTGCGGATTTGCACTCTGCGAAGATAATAGGGGCGATACCATGGAAACGTTATTTATACAACACGAGTCGGGATATATGGAACTGTATGTTGAAAAGTTCTTCCCTTGCAAGATTAATGTCGCAAGGAAGATATTTCCTATGATTTGCAGATACTGTTCGGAAGAGGTAAAGAATGAACTGAAAGCAGATCTACAAGAACAGTTAGAAAGATATAACGTACTTATCAAAACATACAAACAAGAGTTAGATATGGCAAAGTCGAGAAATATTAATGCAAGGCTTTCAAAAACAAAAACCTTACAGAAAAGAATGATGCGCAATATTGAAATTTTCAAATCTTCGGAGGAGAAATTTCGGAATTTATAAACAGAGGTGTAGTCTTTATGATTGACAGATACAATGGAGAACGCTATTCAGACCCTACAGCATACGCAGCACTCAGTAAAATTGAAAAAGAGGAACAGACAAACCGAAAGCCCGTCAAGTACCGTCCGCTTGTCTACATTTGCAGTCCGTATTCGGGTAATGTGGAGTTCAATGTCAGCAGGGCAAGGAGATACAGCAGATTCGCTGTTGACAGAGGAGCTATCCCCATTGCGCCGCATTTGCTCCTTCCGCAGTATATGTTGGAGGAAACGGAGAGAGGTTTGGCGCTGCATATGAACAAGGTGATTCTTAACAAATGCCGTGAAGTATGGGTGTTTGGCAGAAAATATACGGACGGAATGAAAAAGGAGATGGCATACGCCAAAAAGAAGGATAAGATTATCAGATTCTTTTCTAAGGAGATGGCATACGCCAAAAAGAAGGATAAGATTATCAGATTCTTTTCTGAAAATATGGAGGAAATAAGATGAAGGATTTTACACTCCCCATTTGGACATCCAATTATCTTAACAGAAATGATAATTGCGAATATCCGCACTCGTACACTGCCACAGATGCGGTCATGCTCAAAAAGCTTGTTGAAAAAGACCATGTATTTATCAACTTTAAGAACAATTATCGCAATAAAACAAATTTTCAGTACACCGATAGCTTGGTATCAGATTGTGATAATGACCATTCCAACAAAGAAGAGGATTGGATAACCCCCGAAAAAATAAAGGCGGCATTTCCCGATGTTTCCTTTGTTGTTTACACAAGCAGACACCATATGAAGTGGAAGGGTAATAAATCA
>CADCHW010000131.1 GCA_902801245.1 uncultured Ruminococcus sp. | reverse complement strand
AAATATTCACCGTAAAATTCATCAACATCATCGGAAACAATAAAACAATTCATATAATTCTCCTTTTTTCAATACGTGAAGATAGTTTTTTTATTAATTACTTTTCCTACCCGACCGAAAGTTGATTTAGTGGGGTAGTTTTTGACCGGCTTTTTTTAGTGCAATAACAGTCATACCAAATACTTTCGGTGGGGTCTGTGAAGTTATTGCTTAAAAAGACTGTCTTCACATATCTATTTCGGACATTGTCCGCCTTCACAAAAAAATTTCAACCTTAAATTATATGAACGAATTTTATAAAATATTCCTTTTTTATCAATTTAATATAGTTTATTTTTAACCTTACAAATTATATTTCCCGATTATATTCTCTGAGGAGATTCAATGCCCAGACATCATCGATAATATACACTCTATCCTCGGCATAGCTTGCCTTTCCGCCGTACTTGTCATCAAGCTGATTATAAATATCCCTCGACAGCTTCGACACAAAAGCCTGACCGCTCTCCGTATACATTTCAATACGGTTTTCTCCGCCCTCGTTTGAAAAGAATGCCGCTGCTATTTTTTCACTGCCGATTTGTCTTTGTGCGGTTTGTGCATAGGCAAGCTTTGCAATCTCGATTATCTTATCGTCAAAATGACTGTCGAATATCATAATCTTTTCCCTGAGCCTGTGAACATCACGGACTATTCGCTGACGGCACTCTTTGTCAACGTCTTCTCCCGTTTCGTTTATCTCGGTTTTGCTTGTCTTGTAATAGTCGGTTATATGCTTAACCTCTTCATCATCGAATACAAGCCATACCATATAATTTTCTTTAGGGTCGCTGTAAAGCAGGGGATAGCCTACGGTGTTTTCTCTTCCGCATTTTGTACAGGTTACAGTAAAAAGCGTTCCGTTAAGGAGCTTTAATTTTTGCTGGGGGTTCTTGTCACCGTTAACAGCACTCCACTGTTCAACCTCGAAAGACTTTCCGCACTTCGGGCATTGAACGGTGACTTTATCTCTCATTGCCATAAAATACACCTCTTTTTTGATTTAAAGCAGTTCTAATAATATTATAGATATATTTGTTTTTCGGGTCAAGAGATTAACCGCCGAAATACAAAAATTTTCTTTTCAAAGGCGGTATTTTAGTATGGAAATTTGTCGGATTTTGTGATATACTTAATTTGAGTGGGCAACGGCTGATAACGTCCGCAGGAAAGGGACGAAGGTGCAACATCTTGTATAGTTCAACTTTTATTACACTTATCTCACTTTGGTTAAAAGATTTGAAAAGAGAAATGAAAAGAGAAATTATTAATTTTTATATATCAATAAAATTATTCGATGTGAACGTTATTATAAAAATAAAGTTGGTCTAAAACTTCCGCACTAAATCAATTTTCGGTCGGGTAGAAAAAGTAAGACTAAAAATAACTATCTTCACGTATTAAAAAAAGGAGGAATTTTAAGAAAATGCTTTCACCTGTTCAGATTGCCGAAAAGTATGTTACGGTCGGCAAAACAAAAGCCAATACACCCGTTGCAAAACTGTTTTTGCTTTCACTGTTCGCCGGAATGTTCATCGCAATAGCCGGTGCTTCCGCAACTATCGCTTCATGTATGGTCGAAAACGCTTCAACCGCCCGCCTTGTAAATTCGCTGATTTTCCCGGCAGGACTTGTAATGGTCGTGCTTGCCGGCAGTGAACTCTTTACGGGCAACTGTCTGATTCTCATTTCCGTGCTGAGAAAGGAAATTAATTTTTTGACATACATAAAATGTCTTGTGATTGTGTATATCGGAAATTTGCTCGGCTCGATTCTCGTTTCGGCTCTATTCGTTTACGGTCACACTCCCGACCTGTACGGCGGTAAGCTTGCAGAGGTTCTTACAAGCACGGCTATTGCAAAAACTTCACTAAGCTTTTCCGATGCGTTTATCCGTGGTATTCTCTGTAATTTCCTTGTGTGCATTGCGGTATGGATTACCGTTGGTGCAGCTAACGCAGCGGACAAGGTTCTCGGTTTGTATCCTCCTATTTTCGTATTCGTTCTCGGCGGATATGAACACTGTGTTGCGAATATGTTCTATATCCCGGCAGGTCTTTTCGCTGCTTCGGAATATTCAATTACTTCCGAAACTTTGACTTGGGGTGCGTTCTTCGCTAAAAATCTTCTGCCCGTTACGCTCGGAAATATTATCGGCGGTGCAATAATTGTAGGCTGCGGCTACTGGTTTGCATACCTCAGCAACAGCAAGATTAAGAAAACTACAGTGAGCAACAATAAATAAGTAATTTTAAACAGCACCGTTCTCATTATATAAGAGAGCGGTGCTGTTGATTAATCAGTCAGCGTAACAGTAAGCAAAACGGGGTTGTGGTCGCTGTACTTGAAATCCGTGTTGATAGTCTTTGTATTCTGAACAAGTGTATTCGGAGAACAGATAAATCCGTCAATTACATAGTACTGCGTGTTTTCGCTGTTCTTGTCATACGGCTCGTTAAGAAGTCTTGAAGTCGGCAGACTGTCATCGGTGCAGTATTTCCAGTTTCCTGTTAAATTATCCGTTGTAAGAGTTGGAGGCATATAGTATTCGGTATTTACAAGCGGATATTTATTTTTATTCACAGACGGAAGCATTGAGTTAAAGTCACCGCCTGCAATTACATAGTTGCCCTTTTCGTACTCATTCTCCATATACTCGCACAATTCTTTGTATTGTGCTGCTTTGCCCTCGCCGTTATCGTAAGCATCAAGATGAAGATTGATAAGAACAAGTTCCTTTGAACTGTCACGAACGGGAACTCTCTCCACAAGCAGACATCTCTTAAGCTGACAAGTACTTACAGGCCAAGAAAATCCGTCTGCGAGAGCTATTCTTTCCGCACTGTCAACATTGAATTTATTTACGGTGAGTATTCCGGCATTAACTTTACCTATATTATTGGTTATAGGGTAGGGGATATATTCGCAAAGAAAATTAGTCGCAAATCCAATCATACTTTCGGGAAATGCACCGGAAAGCACATTGGCTTCGTCAATGTTATAAGAACGTTTGGAATCTCTGTCAACCTCCTGAATGAAATTAACATCTGCGTCAAGCTCGGTGAGTTTGTTAATGATTCCGTCCATATTGGCTGTGATGTTTGCTGCACTTTCGGTAGTAACGGTAGTTCCGCCGTCCATAAAGAAATCGTGCTTGTCGTCGTCCGCACCGTAGCCGATGTTGTAAGTAATCACGGTTATTGTGTCGCCTTGGGAAACATTTTTCGAGTTTGTGCCGTAGGTTTCCACAACCTCAACAGCTTCGGGTTTATACTCGTGAACTGTCAAATAAGCAACTCCCGCACCGACAAGCACAACCGCAATTATTAACAGAACCAAAAGAGTTTTAAACAATCCTTTAAAAAACTTTTTCATATAAATAAAGTCCTTTCCCAAATTTTTCTGATATCTAAATAAGATTATACAATATACTCCCAGGCATTGCAATAGAATTTTGCAGAATTTAGGGAGCAATTTCTAAAAATTCATAATTTTTTCAC
>CADCHW010000130.1 GCA_902801245.1 uncultured Ruminococcus sp. | reverse complement strand
ATCCATATTAGGGTGTGTTAAAATTCAAGTTTTTTTCGATGGTTAAGCCATTTTTATCGACTTTACCCCCCTAAAGATCGAACGTTACAGATTAATATTAAGGGTGTTTTGAACTCTATGGCTGCGGTATTACCGGAATTTATTGCACAGAAGAGCGGTCATATTATTGTTACGTCCTCGGTTGCAGGCACAAAATCTGTTCCGGGTAATGCCGTATATGCAGGTACTAAGCATTTTGTAAGAGTTATGCTTGATTCTTTCCGAACAGAATCAGTGCTGGAGGGTACCAATATTCGTACCACAACTATTTATCCCGGTGCTATAAAGACAGAACTTCTTAATTCGATTGCCCCTTCGGAAACAAAATCAATGGTTGAAGAATTCTATAAAAATGTAGGTTTAGAGCCTGAGGCTATTGCAAATGCGGTGCTTTATGCTGTTTCGCAGCCCGATAATATTGATGTTTCCGATATAGTTGTACGTCCGAGCAGAGAAAGCTGATAAAACAGAAAGAGGATTTTTATATGAACACATTTACCTAATAAGTACCCTGTAACCGTCTATTTCGGTGAAAAAGCAGCCGAGAAGAATTTGACCGGTGAACTTGAGAAATTTGGCAGTAATGTTATGCTTGCATACGGCGGAGGTTCAATAAAGAGAAACGGTGTTTATGACGAGCTTGTCGGTATTCTCAAAAATGCGGGAAAAACAATTGTCGAATTTACCGGTATTATGTCAAATCCGACATATGCAAAAGTTCAGGAGGGTGCAAGACTTGCCAAGGATAACAACATTGATTTTATACTTGCAGTCGGCGGCGGTTCGGTTATTGACTGCTGTAAAATTGTTTCGGCACAGGCAAAACTCAATACGGACATTTGGGAGCTTGAATACAGCGAGCATAAAGTTCCTTCGGAGTTTATTCCTATGGGTGCGGTTGTAACTGCATTTGGAACAGGTGCCGAAATGAATAACGGAGCGGTTATAACAAACGAGGAAAAAATGCTTAAATCCGCATTGTGGGGAGCATTCTATGATTTTGCGGTTCTTGACCCCGAATATACAATGACTATGCCGATGAAACAAGTTATATCCGGGTCGTTCGATACACTTAGTCATTGTATGGAAACGTACTTCGGAACACCGAGAGAGAACAATCTTTCCGATGAAATAAATGAAGCTGTTATGAGAAGTGTTATCAAAAATATTCGTGCAACGCTTAAAAATCCCGATGACCGTTTTGTAAGAAGCGAGCTTATCTGGGCTGCTGCAATGGCTGAAAACGGTATTTTGAAATTAGGCAAGGTTACAGACTTTCAGTGCCATATGCTGGAACATCAATTGGGTGCATACACCGACTGCAATCATGGTCAAGGTTTGGCGGTTATTCATCCTGTTCTGTACAGGCATATTTATAAAAATGCCGTGAAGCAGTTCGCTCATTTTGCCAAAGCGGTTTGGGGCATTTCTTCCGAAAACAAAACGGCAGAGGAGCTTGTAGCAGAGGGCATAGAAGCTCTTGAAAGTTTCATCAAAGAAATAGGACTTCCCACAACCTTTACCGAAATGAATATTCCGGCAGATACCGATTATAAGGCTATTGCGGAGTCAACTGTTCTTACAGGCGGCTGCTGCAAGAGGTTATCTCGTGAGGAAATTTTTGAAATTTTGAATGAGTGCATATAAGAAATATTTCGTAATGCGTATTTAAAGCTTGCGGGCGACGGAACACCCCAAGAAGCCGGAGCCGTAGGCGAAAGCTGATTGGGAGGTGTTCCTAGTGGTCTTGCACCAGCAGGGGCAGAGCCCTGCTCGCTGACGGAACAAACTATAGAAGAAAAATAAACTTCCCTCAGCGAAACCGAACAAACTATCAAAGAACATAAAATAAAAAAACAAGCATAAAAACAATATCTTTCGACATTAATAAAAGCAGGCAAGAGCGTAGCGAATTGCCTGTCAAAGAAAAATAATGTACCATTTTATTTCAACCGTACAGGTAGAATTTTTTTGATAGCCGAATTTACTACCGATTTACTACTTTTCAAGGACAAAATAATCCGAATTATGCGAAAAAACCTTCAAAAACAGGAAAATTTTAATATCGAAAATTTCGTCAATCACGTTATCGACACCCGAAAAAATCTGATTTCAAGCCGTTTTTAATTATAACAGTTACTATTCACACTCTAACCTAAGATAAAAATGGGAGAAAACTCTAAGAAATCAAAAGCCTCAAATCTCGTAAAATCGAGGTTTTGGGGCATTTTTGT
>CADCHW010000129.1 GCA_902801245.1 uncultured Ruminococcus sp. | reverse complement strand
CTAAAAGATGTAAATATCATTAGAAATAACTTTTGCGGAAACTGGAATTACACTATTTTCCCTTCAATAATGCATAAGTAATTTATCGATAATTCCTAACAATCATATCAAAAACTTTAACCAAAGTCAAATAAGGTAACAAAAGTTGAACTTTTATATATGTCGCACCTTCGACCCTCTCCTGCGGACGTTGTCCGCTAATATCCTATATATTTTGCTTTGACAATATACAAAATCATAATATGTATCGGATAGGCGGCATAAAACAAATACTTCAAAAACTTACCCTTAATAAATCCCCTCTTGCCGTTGTACATATTAATCGGAATAAACCCGAAAAACGTCGAAAACGACCAAGAAACAATACTGCTTCCCACAATAGCCTGAATAAGCTTTTTATCCCTCAAAGCATACATTGCCAAAATTAAACAGTAACCTTTATAGGTATAATCTGCTTTGAACACCGCCGAAAACACAAACAGCCCCAAAAGCAAAGCGACTTGCTTAACCTTTTGTTGACTGTACTTTTCATAGAAACACATTCCCAGAAAACCCAAGAACAGCGTAAAAAACACATTCTGTTCCTTATACAAAAGCGTTCCCGTATGCTCCAGATTCCAAGGTATTTCGGAAATCAAAGCGAATGCCAAGAGATTAATACCGTACTTTTTCCTGCTGTGCGTGTGAAGAAAACCCTCCACCAACAGAAAACAATATATAGGAAAAGCCACTCTTCCAATCAGCCGAAAAATCATATACAAACTGAACCTCTGCGACCCCACCGAAAACAGCGAAACAAGAGCTTTTGGAAATTCATGAATTATTATAGCACCTATATGGTCGATAATCATAGTTACAAGTGCAATCATTTTGAGTGTACTTCCCGACAGACATTTATATTTTTTAATATTCCACCACCCCTTTGTTTTATCTCCCAAGACCGACCCTCTAACCCCCTCACAAGACAAACTCTCGGTCGGGTACATAAATTCAAGCTAAAAAGGACTATCTTCACGTGTTAAAAAAATCTTCACGTGTTAAAAAAGATTCTTTTTATCCAAAAGAATTTTCTCAATAATATCCTCCGTGTCTGCACCGTAGTCAAGACCTACCATATTCGGATAAAAAATATAGTTGTAAATATCGACAAGACCCGTTTCGAGTTTGAGCATCTCCAGATAATATTCAAGCTCCGAATCGCTGTAACCGCACTCGCATATATCGGTGACGATTTCGGCAATCTCTTCGTCACTCAAACCCTGTTTTTCGGGAACGGGCATAAGCACGGAACGAGCCAATTCTTCAAGGCTTGTCCAACTCCAATACTCCGCAAAGGACGATATATTTATATCGGACTTACCCGTTAAGGCTCTTAACCGCACTTGAAGTTCTTGAAATTCATTGTCGTAATCTTCGTTTGCACCTGTTTCAAAAATTTCTGCAATTCTGTCGATAATATCCATAGTTTCGGATAATTTACTTTCATCTATTTGACTTGACATTATATCCCCCTTTTTT
The DNA here is from genome assembly GCA_902801245.1 of uncultured Ruminococcus sp. GTDB lineage: Bacteria > Bacillota > Clostridia > Oscillospirales > Acutalibacteraceae > RUG592. The sequence goes on along the minus strand of CADCHW010000129.1, from coordinate 820 downwards.
AACACGTGAAGGCGGACAACGTCCGCTGGAGATACGTGAAGATAGTTCATTTATAACCTAACTTCACGAACCCGACCAATAGTTAATATTAGTCGGAAGTTTTGAAATACTTTGTTGAGTATCTTAACGTTATTATTTTATTCGCCGCTTTATTGTCCGTTTTATGTTTAGGAACTGTTGGGAAATAAGTTGAACAATTTAGACGCAGGATAATTTGTTCTGTGTTAGGCACAACACCACAGGAATACTGACGTATTTCAAGACACACAGGGCAAATTAGACAAGTATAAATGTTCAAGTTATTTTCTGACAGTTCCTAAAGTTTGACTACACAAAATTTTTCGCTTTCGACCGTTTCCCGTCGGCGTTGCCGACTTACTTAAAATACTTTACCGCCGAGCGGAACATACCCATTTCGTATGTGCCGTCAACATTCTTGTAAAGTCCCTCGCCGATTCTCTCCGAGTGACCCATTTTGCCGAATACACGTCCGTCGGGTGATGTAATACCCTCAATCGCAAATACAGAGTCGTTCGGGTTAAATCTTACGTCATTAGTCGGGTTACCGCTCAAATCAACATACTGAGTAGCAATTTGACCATTCTCCGCAAGTTCTTTCAAAACCTCGTCATTAGCAAGGAAACGTCCCTCACCGTGCGAAATCGGAACAGTGTAAATATCTCCGACTTTAGTTTCCATAAGCCACGGCGACTTATTGGAAGCAATTCTTGTTCTCACAAGTCTTGACTGGTGACGGCTGATTGTGTTAAATGTCAAGGTCGGGCAGTTCTCGTCCGTGTCGATAATCTTTCCGTACGGC
>CADCHW010000128.1 GCA_902801245.1 uncultured Ruminococcus sp. | reverse complement strand
TGAGGGTACACCTGTTCCCATCCCGAACACAGAAGTTAAGCTCAATGGTGCCGAAAATACTTGGGTGGCAGCACCCCGGGAAAATAGGGAAATGCCAACACTGTGCAGAGTAGTCGTCCAATAGGGCGGCTGCTTTTTTGTGGGCAACGGCGGACAACATTCGCAGGAATATTCTGCAAAGATTGTTCAATTATGATAAATTGGAGGAGGTTTCATATTTGGAAAATCAGTTTAAAGAATTTTTAAAAGCAGAAGGATATGCCGAATATACTCCAAGCGGAAATAAAAGTACGGTGTATGATTATATAGGACGTGTAAAACGTATTATTGAATGGGAAAATATTACATGGGAATTGTTAAAAAACAATATTAATAACATTATTTGTGTTTATGATATTGGCGGTGAGAAAGAAGATATCGGTAAAAAATCTCACAATGCTTATATAAATTCTTTAAAAGCGTTTCAGAGGTTTGCCAATAAATTTTGATTTATCATAATAATACAAATTGCAAGGGTGTTTTTGTTTTTTATGTTTATTGGAGATGTAGAAATAAAAGGCTATGCCGCTTTAGCACCAATGGCAGGAGTTGCGGACAGAGCTTTCCGTGAGCTGTGCCGTGACTTCGGTGCTGCGTATGTAGTAACCGAAATGGTCAGTGCAAAGGGAGTTTCATATAACAGTACAAAATCAACAGAGCTTATGGAGGTTTCCGACAGAGAGCGTCCGGCAGGTGTGCAGATTTTCGGCAGCGAACCCCGGACTATGGCGGAAGCCGCCGTGACGGCTATGCAGTTCAAACCCGAAATTATAGATATCAATATGGGCTGTCCTGCTCCGAAAGTCAGCGGCAACGGCTGCGGCTCGGCTTTGATGAAAAATCCGAAGCTTTGCGGAGAAATCGTTAAGGCGGTCAGCAGTGCCGTGGACGTTCCTGTTACCGTTAAAATAAGAAAAGGCTGGGACGATAATACCGTAAATGCAGTAGAGGTCGCCAAAATCTGCGAGGAAAACGGTGCAAAGGCTGTCGCAGTTCACGGCAGAACAAGAGTACAGCAGTATCAGGGGAAAGCCGATTGGAATATTATTAAAGAGGTTAAACAGGCAGTGAAAATCCCCGTTATCGGCAACGGCGACATTCTGACCGCCGAAGATGCCCAGAGAATGTACGAGGAAACAGGCTGTGACCTTGTTATGATTGGCAGAGGTGCGTTGGGTAATCCGTGGCTGTTTATGCAGATTTATTCGTGGTTTGAAAACGAAAAGCAGATTCCGCCCCCGACTAAAACGGAGCGGCTCTATGTTATGCTCAGACACATAAAAGCATTGTGCGAGTACAAGGGCGAAGAACACGGTATGCGTGAAGCGAGAAAACACGTTGCGTGGTACTTGAAAGGCTTTAAGGGTGCGGCGGCTTTCAGAAATGTGGCAGGCAAACTCACAACCTTTAAGGAGCTTGAAGAGTTGGTGGGTGAGGTTTGTAAAATGAATATGTGAAAAGTAAAGTATTGTTACAACAATATATAAAGTTTGGGTCAAGCCTTTTTAAAGGCTTGCGGGGTGCAGGGGCAGAGCCCTGCTCGCTGATGAAACCAACTATAAAAGAAAAACAAACTACCCTCAGCGAAAATAAATGAACTATCCTCACAAAAACAAAAAATAAAAAATAATCATCAAAATAATATCTCCTACACAAACCAAAGCAGGCAACAGCGTAGCGAATTGCCGGTCAAAGAGAGATTAAGTTGAACTTTTATAACACAACGAGTTAAAATAAGGCTGTCCATGAATTTGGGCAGCCTATAGTTTTTTATTTGTAGTTTTCCAAAAGCCACTGTGCAACACCGTCATCGTCATTGCACCCGATAATACCTGTGGCAATCGACTTTAGTGCGTCGGCGGCATTCCCGACCGCATAAAATTCATCAGAAATTTTCGCCATAGGAATATCGTTCACCGCATCGCCGAACGAAATAACCCTGTCGCACCCGAGAATATTTTTTAACTGTAAAACAGCATTTGCCTTAGTGGCGGCAGTCGGCATAATTTCAAGCCAGTGTTCGCTGCTGTAAATATCGGTCTGAAAATAGCAGTTGTATTTATCTTTAAGAGAGTTGTAAAGCTGCTCAAGCTTATCCGCACTGTCAATGCAGGTAAAATAAAATTTCTTACCCAGAAGAATGTCTTTATCACCGACAAGCGGACGGTCACGGAAATCGCCCTTTCGTGTGTTAATGAAATCACTCAAACCACGGCTTAAGGTTAAAGTGTCATACGAGAACTTTTCAATGTCGTCAATCAATGAATATACAATAGGATATACACCGCCGTTCACAAGCAGACTGTAGATATAATCTGCTTCATTATCGGTAAATGTATTAACGGCGATTCGTTCCAATGTAATATTATCGATAATAAAAGCACCATTGTATACAATCAACGGGATTTTCGCCGTAAGACCCTTTGCGGCATTTTTTGCGGTATGAACGGAACGAGCGGTTGCGTATGAAAAAATCATACCTTTTTCGACAAGAGAATTAATGATACGGCTGCTTTTTTCGGAAATACGCTGATTACTTCTGAGAAGAGTTCCGTCGAGGTCGGAAATATAAAGTGTTTTTGACATAGAAATACTCCTTAAATGTTACGTGAACAGATTTGTGATTTAGGATATACTTGTAAAATTATAACATAATTCTGTGAAATTGAAAAGAGTAAAATGTGATTTTAGTTGAACTTGAAAAAATTCTGAAAAATTTCAGAAAATCTGTTGACAAACCTCGAAGAATTTGATATTATAGATAAGCACTCTTCAAGAGGGGCAAGAAAACCAAAGACCCGACAGACGGTGAATCAAGCGGTTTTCAA
>CADCHW010000127.1:2481-3131 GCA_902801245.1 uncultured Ruminococcus sp. | reverse complement strand
ATTGCGGCTCTTCCGTGACCTGCGAGCATATAATGCTTAAACTCTTCTTTTTTATCCATAAACTCTCCTTTTATACAAAATAATTGACAACCATAAACAAACCGAAAAGAATAAATGACGCTCCTACTATTTTCATAAACTTAATCCGTGACTTTTCCCTTTCAACCTCGAAAATCTCCTCGGGCTGGTCGGGGTCTATAAGCAGCTCGGTGTCCTTTCCTTTGGTCGGCTTTTCGTCATACTCTTCCTTTGACTGTACCTTGTAGATTTTTCCTCTGAACTTAAATTCGTACGTTGCAAAGTAAGTTCTCCAGTCACCTCGTGCGTTATCGGAGTGAACAATCTCCTTTACCTCGGAGAGAATAGCGGAAACTTTTTCCGTAATCTTCGGTTTTTTCAGCTTGAATTGTTTCGGGTAACCTAAAAAGCACCATAAGCCGAATCCGAAAAATATTGCGTCTATTATCCAGATAATCATTTTACGATAAAATTTCGACAGCAATATAAATGCCGTCATTATCAGCATAAAGATAAATGCACCCAGAATCATTCTAAATACTTTGTTGTTTAAATCCTCATGTTTACTTTTCATAGTCAAACGCTCCTCTCCTAACTTCTATACTTACAATTAATTACCGAAATTATAATTT
>CADCHW010000127.1:0-2424 GCA_902801245.1 uncultured Ruminococcus sp. | reverse complement strand
CGGCAACATGAAAAACTCACCAATATTCGTTTTCTCAATTTTAACAATAATTTATGAATTGCGTATGAATTTTAATAAATTTATATGAATTTTCTGATAAAAAAAGCCGTGACAGCAAACACCGTCACGACAGAAAAATAAATATAACAATCAAATTAAAATAAGGTAATAAAGTTTGACTATATTCATAGCTTTGCTCTTCGACCCTCGCCCGTCGCCGCTCGGCGACTGAATTTTCCGATAAAAAAGCCGTGACAGCAAATACCGTCACGGCTAAAAAACAAATATTATTCTTTCTTCTTTATTCTTCATTCATTATTATTTACAGATATTAATTTGCAGACAAATTAATATCTGTACGGCTCTCCGTCTTTGTTGGTGCGGATAAGCTCGAACCAAAACGTTGTGCCTTTTCCCAGCGTGCTGAATACTCCGTATTGTGCTTTGTGAAGTTTCAGAACAGTCTTAACAATCGATAAACCAAGACCCGTTCCGATTTTAGCACTCCTGTGAGATTTATCAACCTTGTAGTACCTGTCCCAAATATTTTTCAGCTTGTCGGGCGGAATACCGGGTCCCGAATCTATAACTTCAATTCGCACCCTGTCTTCCTGACAGCTTTGACGTACTCTTATAGCCTTGCTTTCACCGCTGTAATTAACGGCATTGTTTACAAGATTGTATACAACCTGCGATATCTTAAGCTGGTCGGCATAAACATAAACGTCCTCTTCATAGTCAAAGTCAAAGGTAAAGCCGTCCTGTTCCTTAAGCTTGTTGTATCTGCCGAACATATCCTTGATTGTGTCGGTTATACAGAACGTTGTTGCTTCAAGCTTCATTGTACCAGCTTCAATCTTTGAAATGTCGATAAGGTCGCTTACAAGACTGCTCAGACGTGTCGCCTCGTCAATGATAATCTGAATGTTCTCGGGAGTGTTCTCGCCGGGGATATCCCTCATAACTTCACCGTAACCCGTGATAAGAGTAAGCGGAGTTCGCAGGTCGTGCGATACATTCGCTATAAGGTCTTTACGCATTTGGTCAACCTGTGACAGCTCGCTTGTCGCATAGTTAAGCGTTTCGCTCAGTTGGTCAACCTCCTTATACGCACCGCCGTTAAACACAACGTCGTAATTTCCCTCGGCAAGCTCCTTTGCAGAGTTGTTCATATTTTCGATAGGCGTTGCTATAAGCTTCGAGAAGAAAATCGTTATAGTAATTGAAATAACAATGAACGCAAATGTTACAATATGCAATTGGTATCTCAAAGTCTGAACGGTACTGTGTGACGGTGTAACCACCGATTCAAGCAGCAAAAGATATTCCTTGCCGTTGTCGTCAACAAAGGTTGAGGAGTGAATAAGGCTTTCCGCATTGTTTCGTTCAAGTGTGGGGGCAGTTCCGATAAAGCTTTCCGTATCGTAATTTTCATTTTGGGAATTGTTGAGATTGTCTATTCCGTCAAAGCGGAAAAATTCCGTATCGGAGCTTTCGTATATAGATATTATATTTCCTTTATTATTCTTTGCGGAAGTGTAATACATATTCAGTTCTTTAGTTTCAAGCTCTTTAATTCTGCAAGACGGGTTTACAAAAAGAGAATAAACTTCCTTGTAGTTGCCGTAAACATCGTGAGTGCAGAGCATAACGCAGGTGTCGTTCTGCTCTGCGATAGTATCGAGATAATCGCTTATTCTGCTGTTGTTGATGTTCAGCTCAATACTTTGGGCACAGTTTGTGATGTTTTTCGTCTTGATAGCCTTGTAAAAGCTTCCGAGCAAAACTGTCTGAAATGTCCAGAGTATAATCAGGCTTATGGCGGAGAATGCGAAAAAACAACCGCTTAACCATAGCATAAGAGAATATTTTCTCGGCTTTCCGCCGTCGTTCTTAAAAAAAGCCTTGATATTTGACGGACTCAGCTTCCGCAGTTTTCTTAATATTTCATTAAACCTCAAATCGGTAACCTACCCCTCGGAGCGTTACTATACACTTGCTGTACTCACCCAGACTTTTTCTCAGAAGCTTAATGTGAGTATCGAGAGTTCTGTCATCGCCGAAGAAATCATATCCCCAAACGTGGTTGATAAGCTTTTCTCTTGAAAGTGCAATGCCCTTGTTCTTGACCATATAGAAGAACAGATCGTATTCTTTTGGCGTCATATCAACACGCTCGCCGTTAATTGTGACAATTCTTGCACTGAAATCAACCACGAGATTTTCATATGTGAAGACATCTCTTTTCTGACCCTCGTCAAGAGCGGTTCTTTTCAGTACGGCATTAACTCTCATCATAAGTTCTTTCGGGGAGAACGGCTTAACAACGTAGTCGTCAATACCCAGTTCAAAACCGTGAATCTTGTCGTACTCCTCGCCCCTTGCCGAAAGCATAATAATGGGGGTTGTGCTTCTTTTGCGAAT
>CADCHW010000126.1 GCA_902801245.1 uncultured Ruminococcus sp. | reverse complement strand
TAAACTAATTTTGTTAACAACTTTGAATGTTGTTAGTAATACTTGTAATTTGATGTATTTTTCAGTGATCGAAAACATAATACAAACACACTTTATTCGTATTTTTCTTAGAGGCTGTATGGTTTCGACAATTTATTTCGGAACTCTTGTATATTTGGATTGTACTTTTGATTTATGATATACTCCAAATGGAAATTTTAAGCCCCTCTGTGCTTTTATTGTGAAATGAAGAAGAATTATAAATGAAAAAGCAAATCATTTCAATAGTGATCTATTACGAAAGAAGGCGTTCTAACATTGAAACTCTTTAATAAAGTTTTCCAACAATCAGAATTTGACCTCGAACATTATATACCTGTTATACGCAGCAGTATCGCAGATAAAAGAAGTAATGCTTATCAAATCCGATAAAGATCTTCAAGCATTTCGTGAAAAATACCATATCACGGGAAAAATTGAGAAAGTATATTAAGAGAAAATATTATTATCCAGATTAAAAAACATAGCTTAGAACAATTATAGAGTTTATTTATGGAATCCGAAAGTATGTATATATCGACAATACGAGCTGAAAATGTTAATTACAGTTACGTATTACGAAGAAATATGAGTTGGTTGACAATTCAATCTTCTCCCCAAATCTACTTTCTTACGCTTGATTAGTACCGCCTATCTTTATTTAGTTTCTTCTTTTTGTTTTTCAAACATTTTTTCAAACAAATCAAACTTTTCAAACAAAAAAATTCGCCTAAATTTCGTCTAACATCGGGGAACCCCAACAGCATTAATGCCCCACCGCCGGCTATCTTTACTACAAATTATACTAAATGTGAACATATTGACAGCTGCGTTTGAATTTGCGATTTTTTTGCGTAAAGGTCCACGCCCGTTCAGTAGCAATCTTGCACAGATTTTAGATACCCCCTTGCCTGTTTGCTGGTAAATTTGACAGCTATATGTCAATGGTTTGAATTTTGTTTGATTTATTTTTGTGTATATTGCTATCGGTTGACGCTTTTATGCAATTTGACGAACGGTTTTAATATTTATTTTTTCGTCATTATGACGAGTGCTTTGTGTAAAGCTGCCTGTTTACTTGCTGTTTCTCTGGTGATTATGCCACCTGTCACCACGCTGTGCGTGAATCTTACTGTGACAATGCTTGCAAAGCGAGATGAGGTTTAATGTATCGTGTGTTCCACCTTACGATAAAGGCTTGATGTGATGAACCTCTTCAACAGGTACTATCACACCATTTTTAAAGCATTGCTCACAGAAAGGGTGTGTCTGTACGTACTTCTTTTTTATTCTTCTCCACGCTTCACCATATCGCTTTTTGGTTGCAGGGTTACGTTGATATTGTTCATATCTTTTGTTTTCCTGACGCTGATGTTCTTCACAGTAACGTCCGTTTGTCAGCTTAGGACAGCCGGGATACGAACAGGGCTTCTTTGGTTTTCTTGGCATACATCTCACTCCTCGTCCGGCAATGCGTACAACACATCATCGGGAATAGTGATTGTGTCGTAGTGCCTGTTAAGTCCAATTGCCTGATACTTCGGAGCAACGCCGGCTCTATCCCACAGCTTTAACATATGCTTGGCGATCTTGTATTTCACGATAAGCAGATACAACCGTGTCTTTAAATCGACCTCAGATGTTTCGAGTATCTCTGTTGTTTGGATGTCACCCTGTTCGGGCATATCACGTTTAAGCATATCTCCCAGCACATCACCCGCTATCCATTTTCGGATATTCTGTGTGTTCTCCGATTTGCTCGATGTAATAAGACTGTACAGACCGCAGCCGTTAATCACCGTCATTGTCTTGCCGTCAACCTTCGTCAAGCTCTTGTCATCGGTATCGACATATTTTGAGAGAGCATCACTCGGATTCTTAAAGCCGAGTATTGTCGCTGCATCCTTGCCGATAAACCAATAAAAGCCGTCTTTACAGAACAGCCTCAGATTACCGTAGTTTTCGTGTTCATAAGTTCTGATGTCCATGATAAAATCCTCCTGTCATTTCTTTCTTGACTTCTGCCAATATCACATCGGCAGGAATAAACATTGCTTCCGATGTATACCCGTTATTTCGCTGATAGTGCTTCGGAAAACGCTGCCGCCAGTCGGGGTAGCAGCGAATCGCCGCAGAACGAAGAAGCTGAAAGGGTATAAAAAAATACCCTGCATAATCCTCCTTTGGGCATGTGTACAGGATATAATCAACTTCGGATTTTTCGTTAAATGTCCAGCCCGGTATCTTTTTCTCTGCCACACTCCACGTTTCAATCGCAAGCTCCGGCTCACCCTTCCAGTATTTTGAACAGCCGGGAGTTCTCGTTTTTGCATCAATAAATATCTTCGTGCCTCCTTGCAGCGTTGCAATATAATCGACGCCTGTTCTGTCTATATCAACACTCGTTTTCTCTACTCTTATACACTTGGGTATATGCGACCGCAGTATATTGCAGTCAACGGTCTGCTGATGACCTAAGCTGTAGCTAAGTTTTTCGTAAAAGTTGTTCAACCATTCTCTCCCCACACACTCCAGCCGTCACGCTCTTTTCTGCCGAAAACATCGATGTAAGGTGCGTAGCTGCACGATTCAACAAGGCTGTAAAATTCATCGGGTTTGGCACTGTGTACTTCTCCACGATTTGCAAGGAAATGAGTACCGACATCTTTTCGCTTTAACGGCTGACAGCCTTTTACTGCGAATAGAACCTGTTCCGTACTGCCCCTGAAATAGTTCCCGACACCGATTGACGGTTTCACCCACGTTAAACAGGTAATGTATCTAAA
>CADCHW010000125.1 GCA_902801245.1 uncultured Ruminococcus sp. | reverse complement strand
ATATGGATAATATTTAGGGGTGTTATTTTTAAAACTTTTGGCTTTGTTATCGGAAGAATCAAGGATATACTCCCTAATTGACGAACGTTACAGTTTAATGTCTTTTTTGAGTATTCGCAGATACATAAAATCACTCTCTTTCGTTTGATGTGATTTAATTATAACAGAGAAATTATTAAATATTCCTTAAATTTTAAAAAATTCTATAGGCAGAAAAAACTTTAAAAGCGTAACAACAGAAGTGCTCCCACACCACCGTAATAATACGGAGTGTGGGAGCTTGTTTTTATATATCAGAATCCCCAGAACTGGTAAATACTCCAGTACATTATCCCGACAATAGTAAGCACACTGCATGCTGTTTCAATATTGAGCAAAATGCGGCTTTGCGGTTTTTCGCTGTTCAAATGACATCTTACAAGCATTACTGCCTCGGCTAAAGCAAATACGCAGAACAAAATGCATATAACGGCATAAACCGCCGTTCCTCCGTAAAACAATTGGTAAGAATTTGTGAGTACAACAACAAATTCTATAACAATTGCAAGTGCTGCAAGTGTTGCCATAAGCTCGGATTTTTTGAATGCCGCAGTCGGCTGATTCTTAAATTTTCTCAAACAAATAAGATGAACAATAAACATCACAGACATAACTGCAAGCGAAGCCGCAAACAGAATGAGCATGACCATATCGGTATAATATCCTGTGCTGCTTTGCTTTACAAAGTCTACAGCCTGAAAAGACTCCAGTGCGAATACACTTCCGTCAGCGTTCTTTTTTATACCGTAATAATGCTTTGCACCGTTGATAAGCTCGGCTTCTACAAACGTATCAGATATCTGAGTGATCTTTGTAATGCCTCTCTCTCCGGTGAAATCATTGCCGCTTGCGGATATTTTCAGATTGTCTTCAAACGGGCTCATAATCTTTAGAATTCCTACGCCGCCGCAGCTTCTGCCTATTTTATAATGACCCGAAATATCGGTCTTTGTAAAACCGCTTTCGGTCGGAACGGATTCCTCGCCGAAAAGCAGTGTCGGAAGACCTGAAGAATAAATGCGGTCACCCTCAGTATTCGTCAGCATTACATAGCCTTTTTTGTTTTTAAGATCAAGCTGCAAATCGGCGGAGCAGCCTGCCGTATTTCCACCGTGACCGTAAAGTCCGTCGCCTATCGGAGTATAAAACATTCCGTGGCAGATTCTCGGAGTTCCGTCGGCAAATGTCCACGACGGCGAAAGCATGATATCAAGCGTATCGTCCTTTTCAAAAAGTGGACAATCCTTGCTGTCGCAAAGCAAAGCCTTTGCAAAGAGTGCCATATCGGAAATCGTTCCGCACGCAGAACCTGCCGGGTAAAGGTTTATGTATCTTCTGCATTCGCCCTGGTCTTCAAGAGAGTTCATATTCTCCATGCTTTCCATATAGCAGTGGAGATTCTTTCTCTGCTCAGCCACCCACTCGTTATCGGACATATCGGGGCGCATGGACGTTTTCTCCATACCCAGTCTGCCGAAAATATTTTCATCAACATAATCGGCATAATCCATACCGCTGACCCTGCTGACAACGTAGCCGCCAAGCGCCGCACTCCAGTTGGAATAGGATACCGTTTCACCCGGGCGGAACGTTTGAGCAGGTGCTGTGCTTTTAAGTGCTTCGTCGAGCGGAATAAGGTCGTTAATATCCTCCGACTCTATTTTTGCAACAGTCTCCTGAAATCCTGCGCCGTGATTCATCAAATCTATCATTGTAATAGGGTCATCGTAAGTGCAGTTTTTCAAAAATCCGCTGGGAAGATACGTTCTGATATCCTCTTCAAGGTCAAGCTTGCCCTGTTCGTAAAGCTGCATTGCGCTCGTCCATGCAAGCAACTTTGAAACAGAACCCCATTCGTAAACAGTATTTTCGTCCGCAGCCAATCCCTCTTCTATGTTTGCTTCGCCGTATATTAAGTTGCAGATATCCTGATTGCCGTCAAAAACCGTGATTGAAACCGCAGGAGTAGCTTCCTTGTTCTCCTCGATAAAATCAAGTATTTTCTGTTCAATCTCCGCTCTGTTTTCATACGAAACCTCAGCCGAAGTTTCCTCGGCATACGCACATATCGGCATAATTGCCGCTGCCACAGTGATAACCGCCAATGCCGTACACAAGAATATTTTCATAATCCTTTTCATCTGTTCACAGCTCCTTTGAATTATTTTTTACTCTGTCTATATTATAGTACAAAATTTCAATTTGTAGGAAAAATGTTGTGAAATGACTGTTTTTTGTGGTGAGTTGCAAATGAGTATAAAAATACCTCTGTTTTCATGATAAACACCAGTTTACAAGTTTTTTTGAAAAATAAAAAGTAAATCATTCCAAAGTGTGGTATAATGGTAGATGCAACAAAACCAAACTACCAACAAAGGAATGATTTACATGAATCTATTTACAACGAAGAAAACATAATTTGCAAGCTCGAAAAACAATTTTGCAA
>CADCHW010000124.1 GCA_902801245.1 uncultured Ruminococcus sp. | reverse complement strand
TGACAGCAAACAGCTTCCGCCGTCAAATTTCTTTAACGGAGGTTCAGGTTCCGATGAAGATGAGGAAGAAGAATATGAAACACTTGAAGAATCTATTCTTGAATCAGCGGCATTGAGCATTCCGAATCATTCTCTTTTGTGGCACTACAGAAGCCGAAACGAAGATCTTATTTCTTTCTCCAACCACGAGATATATGGCGACAAGCTTGTAACTTTCCCGGGAAATATGATTCAAAAGAAAGATTCGGGCGTAGAGTATGTGTATGTTGAGGACGGCATTTACGAGAAGAGTACAAATAGGAAAGAAGCTCAGAAATGCGTTGAACTGGTCAAGAAACATTTTGACACATATCCCAATCGTTCATTAGGTATTATTGCCTTTAGTGAAAAGCAGCAGTCAGTAATTGAAGATGAAATTGATAAGTTCAGAGATGATAATCCACGGTATGACAAGTTTTTCAACGAGAACAGAGAAGAACCTTTCTTTATCAAAAACCTTGAAAATGTTCAGGGTGACGAGCGAGATACTATTATTTTCAGTATTTGCTATGGTAAAGACCGTAACGGCACTATGAGAATGAATTTCGGTCCGCTGAGTAAAGCCGGCGGAGAAAGACGCTTGAATGTTGCTATTACAAGAGCAAAGGAAAATGTCAAGCTTGTAGGCTCGATTACCGAAAGTGATATAGATCTTAAAAGAGCAAAATCCGAGGGTGCAAGAATACTCCGAAATTACATCGATTATGCACGTCACGGCAGTTCTGTTCTTTCAAGTAAACAGGCTGAAAACGGAAATAATGCAGCGGATTCAATTTGTGATTCAATCTGTGAGGTTCTCAGAAAGAACGGCTATGAAACAGAGTTCAATGTGGGTAATTCGCAGTATAAGATTGATGTTGCGGTTAAGAATCCTTACGACAAGAGTTCATATGTTGTCGGTATAGAGTGTGACGGCGAATCATACTACAATGCTAAAACGGTGCGTGACAGAGAGCGTTTGAGGAAAGAAGTTCTTGAACGTATGGGCTGGAAGATGTTCCGTGTGTGGTCAGCCGAGTGGGTTAATAATTACGAGGGTGAAAAGAAACGCTTGCTTGATTTTGTGAAATCCGAAGTTGACAAGCTTCCAAAGACCTCTCCAAAGCCTGCACCGCAGAAAGTTAATCCTGCTTCTCGAAGTGCAACGCCGATGAAATCTTCATATAACAGGAATAATCAGTCTGTTCCGACATCAAGACCGTATGTTCCGCAAGCACCTTTGCCCGAAACACCTAAGCCGAAAGCAACAAAACCAAGTGTGCCTGCGGCAAATTCACAGCATAGAGATGATTCGGCGGCAGATGTATTTGATAACAAATATGAATTTGCATATTATAAAAAGGCGAAGATTACACCGAAATCGGATTTTTCGGAAGATGATGTTAATATATGGATATACAAGATAATCAAAGAAGAGCAGCCTGTTCACGTTGATGTTATTCGTGAAAGAATAGCGGAGATTATCGGCGAAAATCCCGATTCTCAAAAGGTTAGTGATTACGTTGAAACAGGCTTACGAAAGAACAGAAACGTAATCAAAACGGATAATACAGAAAATCAGTTTTATCTTACACGAGCAACTAAAAATATTAATGTAAGAATTCCTCATAACGGAAATGGTTTCAGAAAGATAGAATATATTTCTGAAAGGGAAATATCTGTTGCAATTCATACTATTGTATGCTCTAAAACATCAATATGGATAGTAGATCTTATGAGGGAAGTTTGTGGAGCATTCGGATTTTCTTCCAATAACCGTGATTTTAAGCAAAAATTCAATCAAGCACTTATGCAATTGAAGAGGGAAAACAATATAAGAATTAAAGGTGATTATGTCTTGCCGAAATAATCACAGCAAGGTTGGAATTGCGTTGTGATTTTTTACAGTGCAATTCCAACAATTTAATTCAACGAAAAAGAGGTATCAAAATGGCAAATGAAACTCAGCTTAACAATGAACTTTATAACAGTAACGCAACCGTTATTAACAGTGAGCTGTCAAACGGTGCAACCGTGATTAACAATGAATTGACAAGCAATGCTACCGTAATTAATACGGAACTTCAAAATATTAATACTCTCCAAAACGGAGATATGCTTTTAGATAAGTACAAAATATTAAACAAGCTTGATACTAAAACAGGCGAGGCGGATTTGTATATCTGCACTTATCAGGATTCCAAATATGTTGCAAAGGTATACAGACGGCCTGTGGCAATCAAACCGGAAATTACCGATAAGCTTAAAGAGATAGATTCACCGTATATCGCAAAACTATACGATACAGGAGAACTTAACGGCTACCCGTTTGAGATTTTGCCTTACTATTCAAACGGAAGCTTGCAGGGCAGACAGTTCACGCTTGAAGAACTGAAAAAGCATATCATTCCGTCACTTAATGCAGGATTGAAAGTCCTGCATGATATGGATATAGTTCACAAGGATTTAAAGCCGTCAAATATTATGCTCAAAAATAACGGTGAAGTTGCTATTATCGATTTCGGAATAAGTTCGGTTAAATCC
>CADCHW010000123.1 GCA_902801245.1 uncultured Ruminococcus sp. | reverse complement strand
ACCGTCAATGTCAACTCCGAAATACTCGCAGTTGCCGAACATAAACCCGATACCCGAAAACTTTTCGGAAGCCTTGACCGCCGTGTAAAAATCCGTCCATGTATCGGGGTTGTTCGACTGAGCATTGCCGCCTGTTTTAGGGTTGACAGGGAGTTTTTTTATTTTCCCCCTGTCCTCGTCATAAACCGCATTCCAGCAAATCCAGTTCGGCAAGCTCTTCAATTCCTCGGGAATTGCACTGTACTTATCATTAGAATTTATAATAAATCCCATTTTTAAAACCACCTTTCATAAACCCCTCTAAAATCCTAAAAAAATGCACGCAACTATGCAATTCCCGAAAAATATTTACAGAAATTTTAGATTTAAAAATAAAAACAATTACCGGTCGGGTACACGAGTTGAATTTATAATAAAAGCCGCTTCTCGTGTTGCCCGTCGCCGCTGGACGACAAATTTCAAAATTAGAATGGCAAATCATCATCATTGTCAATGTCAACGGACGGATAGCTTGACTGTACCGGGTTATTGGAAAACTCCTGCGGTTTGCTTGCAAATCCGTTGCTTTTGACTGTCTGTGATTCCTTGTAGACGTGCTTGCAGTCGGGAAATTTTGTTTCGTTTATGTACGAAATTCTTTCCTGCATTTTGCCGTTGTATTCTTCGTGTTTCAAGGTAACTCTCACACACTTGTCGATTAAGTCCGCACAATACTCAGACAAACTCTCGTACTCTTTGCCGTCTGGGAGATTTGCCGCCTTGCTCAGGTTCATAATCTGACCGTAACTGTAACCCTCTACCTGATTATCTAAATCAGTCGGTTCTTTTCTCTTCCAAAATGTGTGGAAAAGAAAACCGTTGCCGAACTTCTGCTCCGGAACATCGTTTCTGATGAGCAGCTTCATGTTAAGACCTGTCTTATTGTTCCTTGTGGTTTTCTCCTCAATACCCTTGATGATAACCTCGTAATCCCCCTCGGGTTTGATAGAGAAATCCCCCTGTGTTGCTTCTTTGTGATTAGTCTTGAATCCCATAATATTAAACCTCCAAAATTAAATTAATTGCTTCTTCGGCACTTCTGCAAATTCCTGCAATTGCACCTTGTTTTTTCATTTGATTTATAAAATTTATCTGCTTGTCGGTAGGTCTGCCTTTAGGTGTTTTAACCTCGATAAAGACAGCCTTGCCGTCCGATTTGCGAACTCCGAAAAGGTCTGAAAAGCCTTTCGGAACTCCTGTATTGAAATATCTGCCGTCCTTGGTAAAACCGCTTCCGACATTCACCCTGAAAAGTATTGCATAGGGTGCTGTTTCAAGTCGGATTTGATTTTGTATTTCGTGTTCGGTCATAGTAAATAAAAACTTCTTTCTTGAATAAATTTGAGGTCGGGTTCGTGAAGTAAGGCTAAAAATAGCTATCTTCACGTATCTCCGGCGGGCGTTGCCCGCTCAAGCTATCATACCTCTTTTCTTTGCCTGATAAAATGCCCACCCTCTTTTGTAGCCGTGCTGCTTCGCATATTCAACAAGCTCCGCATAGCTCTGACACTGCTCGGGTCCCGAATAATCAAGCTTGAATCCGACTACTTTAATAAGCTTTGTTTCCTCTTCAACTTCAATTTTTCTCTCCTTACACGGTGCTTTATAACCCTCTCTCCAGGCATTTCTGACTTGTTCAACAAGGTCATTTTGATACAGTCTTAGCTGCATTTTCTTCCGCCGCCTTTTCTTCGTTCATAACTCTTCGTGTACAATCAATACAAAGCTGCCTGCCGTACACCTTGACAGAACCGTCAACAATCTGCTGCACGCTCTTTGTTTTACCGGCTGTAATAATACGATTACAATCCGTACATCTAGGGAGATTAATACCCTTAGATAAAAATTCGTTAAGCTGAGAACCAATTTCGGGAGTGATTACACCGCTCCAACCGTCAAGAAAAGTTGTATCCTTTGAGATACCGGCTATATGATTCTGAGCGATTTGGAAACAAACATCGAACTCATACTCGGTGTTCTCACGCTGGACAGGTGCAAGTCCGATTTTGACAGGAACTGTCTTGCCTTTGTCATTCAGCTCCATAGCATATGCCATTTTTGCACGCATTGTAATAATGGTATGGCACGGTGTGGAAAGAATTGTATTTACAAGATTGTTCTGAACCTTTCCTGCGTCTGCCCACGCCGTATAATCGTTTTTTCCTTGTCGTTTAGCTATCTCCGACTTGTAATCAAGTACACCGCCCTCGTTATCCCAAGCGTGTGAAAAGCTGTCAATAATCACAACTCCGTCCTCACCGACTGCCTTGCTTGCTTCATTCACATAATTAATGTAACGTTCCGCAGAATAAGGCGGAGTGAGAGAAGCGTAAAGAAATGCACCTGTTTTCAGGTCGTCACGTCCGGCATAAAATCTTCCTCTCTCGTGTTCGGTGTCAATTAGTGCAATCCTGCCCCAGTCACCTGTAAATCCGTAAGCAAGATAGAGTGCGGAAAGAGTTTTTCCCGCGATTCTCGCTTTAGATTTTGCTCTTGTGGCTATTTCAAAAAGTCCCATATTTTCACTCCTTACTTGATTTTCAAAACCGTCTTGCGTTCAAGATGTGCAAATCTAACCCTTTGTTCTGAGGAAACGTTCTCTTTATCCTCTTTTCTGATAAGTGCCTTGACATCGTTGAGCTTTATTGACGGCTGATTGTATTTTAAAAGGCTATCGTGATTGGTGGATTCTGCCCAATCGATAAAAGCCAACTCGTTTTCGATTATTGTACTTTCGGGGTTCTGCTTGATTTTGATAAGAGCCTGAGGACGGTCAATCACTGTTCTGCCGATAGCCTGCATACTGTTAAATAGGTATTCCTCAAGACGGTCGGCAGCTTTGTTCTTTGAGGACTGACGTTTCTCTAATCTGAGCTTTTCGGCTTTAAGCTGTTCGGCATCGCTTCTGAGGTTCTTGATGTACATAGCGATATTGACCGCCTTATCCTCGAAAAGCTCCTCGATACCCTCAAGAGTATTGAACCACGCTTGCAGCATAGCTTCCTTGTATGCCGTGACGTTTTCAATAACATTACCGTTGTCGTCAATTGGGCTGCCGTCTTCATCGGTGTCGGGTTCCCAGCTGTCGATTTCATCGAAGCGTTCAAACAGTTCGGCGAAATCGCCTGTTAGTTCATAAAGTTTCATTATTCAAAATCCTCCCACATTTCTGTAAATTTATTAATCATTGCACCTATTTTTTCATTGTAATTGATATTCCTATGAGTTCTAACAAACTCAATAAGCCTATCAAAAGTTTCGTAAAGGTTCAAACAGTACGATTCAAATCTCTGCGTATTCTCATCAATAGGTTCGGCTGTTGTCTTCTCCGATAACTTCTTCTCGTACTCCTTACGAAGTGCGGCTATCTCGGCTTTCTTGTCGGCTTCGAGTTTACGGCGGTCTTCGATGTATTGTCTGTCCATTTCTTCGTTGCGTTTCATATTCTCACGTTCAAGGGAGCGGATAACCTCGTTAAGCTTGCGGTCGTTTTCGGCGGAGTTGTCTACTACTGCGACATCTATCGGACGGTTGCGAAGTTCTTCGTTTTCGTCAATAAGCTGATTATTTTCTTTGATGTTTGGCTTTCTGCTTCTGAGAGATGTGTTCTCAACACGTCCGTTGCACTTTTCAGCTGACGCAACTCATCTTCGAGGGGTGTTAGTGCTGCAACAGCTTTGTCTTTGGCTGCACCTAAATCTCTGTTGTGGGTTTTCAGCTTGTCAATTTCGGCTTTAAGCTGCTTGACGGTTGTTTCCTCAAGGTTGACTCTCTCGGAAATTTCTTGCTGTTCCGATTCGCTTACAGTTGCTAAAAGTGCAAGCTTGGTTACTCCGATTTGTCCACTCAAGTGGACATTTTCTAAATTCACTTTCTCAACAATAGATATGTACTTATGAGCTTGTTTGCGATTAAAGCCTACCTCATTCTCGCAGTAATCCTCAAAATTCTTATATCCAAGTGCCTTGTAAAGCTTGCTGTCACGCATTTCTTTGAGGTTTTTGCACATATCCCAAAGTGCGGACTGGGCTGTATCGGCACTG
>CADCHW010000122.1 GCA_902801245.1 uncultured Ruminococcus sp. | reverse complement strand
GCGGAAGAAGCTCCGAAGCCGGAGGAGAAGCCGAAGAAGAAATCGACAAAGAAAGCCGATAAAACAGAGGTTGTCGAAAAGCCGGCAGAGGAGAAAATTCCCGAAGTAACGGCTGCGGAAGAAGCTCCGAAAACGGAGGAGAAGCCGAAGAGAAAATCGACGAAGAAATCATCTTCAAAGAAGTAACTTTTATCTTTATGTAATATGTAATATTTAATATTTAATTTGGTTTTAACATCGGGGAACAGACAATAATCCCGACTGTTCCCCAATGCTGAGATATAATATTTTGGGTTTAAGATCTAATATTTATTTGCATACCACTATGTGTTTAAAAAACACGTATCAAAAAATTAATTTTATTTTGAAATGGAGGCTTTTATATGCTACCAAAGCAGGAGGTTGTGGCAATGCTCCTTGCGGGCGGACAGGGAAGCAGACTTGGTGTTCTTACTAGAAAAGTCGCAAAACCGGCTGTTCCGTTCGGCGGAAAGTACAGAATTATCGATTTTCCGCTTTCAAACTGTGCTAACTCGGGTATCGAGGCTGTAGGCGTACTCACTCAGTATCAGCCGCTTGTACTTAACGATTATTTGGGAAACGGTCAGCCGTGGGATCTCGATAACGAGAATGCAGGTGTACATATCCTTTCACCGTATGAGCAAAAGGACGGTGCTAACTGGTATTCGGGTACGGCGAATGCTATTTATCAGAATATCAATTTCATTGAGCGTTACGATCCCGAGTATGTTCTTATTCTTTCAGGCGACCACATTTACAAAATGGATTACTCGAAAATGATTTCTTTCCATGCAGAGCATAACGCAGACTGCACAATTGCGGTTATCGATGTTCCGCTTGAGGAAGCGTCAAGATTCGGTATTATGAATACCAACCCCGACGGCTCTATTTACGAGTTTGAGGAGAAGCCGGCTCACCCAAAGAGTACAAATGCGTCTATGGGTATTTATGTGTTCAGCTGGGATAAGCTTAAGAAGTATCTTATACTTGACGCAGCAGACCCGAACAGTGCGAACGACTTCGGTAAAAATGTTCTTCCTACTATGCTTGAAAACGGCGAGAGAATGTTTGCTTATCCCTTTGAGGGTTATTGGAAAGACGTTGGTACTATCGACAGTTTGTGGGAGGCAAATATGGATTTGCTCGACCCCAAAACCAAGCTCGATTTAACCGACAAGAAGAGTAAGATTTACTCACGCAATCCGATTATGCCGCCGCATTTTGTCGCAGACTGTGCGGAGATTCAAAATTCAATGGTTGCCGACGGCTGCAACGTTTACGGCAAGCTTGAGTTTTCAATGCTCTTTAACGGCGTTACGGTCAAGAAAGGTGCTGTTATCACGTATTCCATTCTTATGCCGGGCGTAGTTGTCGAAGAGGGGGCGCAGGTGAACTATGCAATTGTTTCCGAGGGTACTGTTATCGGCAAAAATGCCGTTATCGGCGCAAGACCCGAGGACACCGAAAACCGTGACGATTGGGGTATTGCTGTTGTAGGCGAAAATATCACTATCGGCGAGGGCGCTGTAGTTCCGCCAAAGGCTATGATTGACGAAGACATCAAGGGGGTGAAGTAAATGGCCGGAAAAAATATGTTGGGAATTATTTTGACTAACTTTCAGGATTCGTATATTCCCGAATTGACCACAGTCAGAACATTCAGTTCTGTTCCGTTCGGTGCAAAGTACAGACTTATCGATTTCTCGCTTTCCAATATGGTAAACTCGGGTATTACTAAGATTGGTATTGTTACAAAGAATAACTACCTTTCACTTATGGACCATATCGGTTCGGGTAAATCATGGAATTTATCAAGAAGAAGAGGCGGACTTACTTTCCTGCCGCCGTTTGAAAACACTGTTGACAAGTATAATACAATGGTTGAAACAATTGATTCTATTTCTGACTTTATAGAACATTCATATGAGGATTACGTTCTTATTTCGAGTTCTATGGCAGTTGTAAATGTGGATTATAAGCAGCTTCTCAATGCACACTTGAAATCAAATGCCGATATTACAATTTGCTATCGAAATGCACCTGTCAGCAGGAATACCACGGTTGACAATGTTGTCTTTTCACTCGATTCAAACAAGAGAGTTTCGGAGGTTCTTATCAATCCCAGAAATATTGAAACTGCTGATTGTATGATTCGTACATTTGTTATTAAGAAAGATTTGCTTCTTGACATAGTTTCGGACTGTATGAGCAGATGTAAGTTTGAGCTTGTAAGAGATGTTATTCAGCCCTGTGTTAAGAATTATAAGGTGTTCGGATATGAGATAGGCGGTTACTGTGCAGACATTGATTCTATCCAGAGCTATTTCAAGGCTAATATGGACTTGCTCAGTGCAGAGGTTAGAGAAGAGCTGTTCAATATGCGTAACCCCATTTACACCAAAATTCGTGACGATATGCCGACAAAGTACGGTCTTGACAGCTCCGTGAAAAATTCGCTTATCAGTCCCGGCTGCGTAATTGAGGGTGAGGTTGAAAACAGCATTATATTCAAGGGCGTTACAATTGCAAAGGGCGCTAAGGTTTCCAATTCGATTATTATGCAGGACAGCATTATCGGCGAGAATACAACACTTAATTATGTAATATGTGATAAGGACGTTGTTATTTCTCCGACAAGAATGTTGTGCGGAATTGATTCTTATCCCGTTTGCATTTCCAAGAAAAGTGTAGTATAATTATACTGTACATATAATCCGTTCCCGTATACTCTTAAGATATTCGGGAACGGTGAGTATAAAAATATC
>CADCHW010000121.1 GCA_902801245.1 uncultured Ruminococcus sp. | reverse complement strand
TGCTGTTACGAGCAGTAAGAAGACCGAAAATTCAAGTTCAGCTGTCACGAGCAGCAGGAAAACAGGAAATTCAAGTTCGGCTGCCACGAGCAGTAAGAAGACCGAAAATTCAAGTTCGGCTGTTACGAGCAGCAAGAAAACAGGAAATTCAAGTTCGGCTGTCACGAGCAGTAAGAAAACCGAAAATTCAAGTTCCGCTGTCACGAGCAGTAAGAAAACGGAGAATACAAGTTCCGCTGTTACTAGTAGTAAGAAATCAGAGAATACAAGTTCGGCTGCCGATGTCAAAAATAACACAGCTTCACAGGCTGCAAGCACTGCACCTGTTGTCAACAACAAGGTTACCGTTCCGAAAATTGTCGGTACTAATGCCCAAGACGCTATGAATACGCTCACTTCGCTTAATCTGTATTATACGGGTGACTATGCTTATGATAATAATGTTCCGCAGGGTCAGGTTATTTCACAATCTCCGGCAGAGGGTTCGGAGGTTAACAAGAATTCAAGAGTGAATTTTATTATTTCTAACGGTAAAGAACCCGAACCGCAGGAACAGGTTCAACAAATTACAACTTATGAGTATACTGTACCTACAAACAATGGTGGCGGAGAAAGTATTTGTCATTCAAAATTAGTTAATATTATCTCAACTTCAGGAGCAAACGGCTATGCAATTGGTCGAATCAACGGTTCTGACCATGATTTTCTTTTGCTTTCTTTCGGTGATTATGAAGCTGCACGATATCATGAAGTTTATAGAATAGATACGGACAATGTTGTATATCTAAATCAACTTTTAGGAGGACATACAGGTGTGTATACTTCTAAATATACAGGTAACCTTGGAATCTATATGGCTCATATGGGTTACTACAGTTATAACGACTTAGAATACTTTAATAATAAAGTTACTTTAGATTTGACAGAACATACAGGCTATGTTGATTATAACGAAGATTATCCGGCTGTTCCTGGAAGTTATATAACATTTACTTCTATTAACGATTTTAGTGCAATTTCTAAATTTTAGATAATTAAAACCTTGAAAGGATCAACTTATGAGCAATACAAATGAGAATAAAAAAAGCCGTCGTGCTTTATTATTAATCATATTATTAGCAGTTGTTATTGTTGTGTTTACAGTTGTTTTTTTCTTAATTAAAACATCTTCAAAAACAACAAAAAACAGTAATAATGAAACTAACTCCGTTTCGCAAACTGTTAGCAGTTTCTCGGTCGATTCGGAAAATATCTCCGAACAAGCTTCCAACCCAACCGACAGCACCTCCGACGATACAGCCTCCCCCGATTCCGACACAACCACCGATACGGAAGAGTTTGTAATTTTACCCTTGTTGGAGGGTGAAGCTATCGAGCAAGTCAAGCTTAAGCTTGACGAACTCGGATTGGAATATTCTATCACAGAACAGTATCACGATACCGTTGAATCGGGTAAAGTAATTTCACAAATGCCCGAGGACGGAACAAGAGTAACAAATGACAATGTAATCTCTATCTATGTTTCAAAGGGTAAAGACCCTGATAAAAAAGAGGAATCGTCTGCCGAAAATGACGATACCGACAACAGCACAAAAACCTCCGACAACGAAAATCCCAACAATACAGTTTCCGAGAACACCGAACAGCCTGTTTTATCAAATAAGGTTACCGTTCCGAAAATTGTCGGCACAAACGCACAAGACGCTATGAACACACTCACTTCGCTTAATCTGTATTACACGGGTGACTATGCTTATGATGATAATGTTCCGCAGGGGCAAGTTATTTCACAGTCACCGCAGGAGGGTACGGAGGTTGAAAAGAATTCCAGAGTGAATTTTGTTATCTCCAACGGAAAACAGCCCGAACCGCAGGAGCAACAGATTATTACTTATGAATACACTGTGCCTGCCGAGGATAATACTGCTCAGAACAGTAATACTGCTACAGTTCAAAATTGGAGAGATATTCCTTTCAGAGAATATATTATCGGAACATGGCGTTCTACAGAAACTTGGTATCTGCCTTTCAGACCCGATCAATTAGTTGGTAATGGAAGAACTCCTGTTTCAAAATCATACAGCAGCATTACATTTTACAGTGATAATACATATATAAGAAAATATGAAAACAGTACTGATGAATACGGAACATATATAGTAAATAACGATTTTATATATTTTAATCAAATCAGTTCATACAATAGAGCCTTTTTAACAGATGACGGCGAATTAATGACACAATTGGGCAATGGTCGTGGTGGAGTAGTTTACAAAAAAGATTAATATTCAAAATCCCCCACTAAACAAGATAATAGTTTAGTGGGGCAATTTATTTTCATTGCACAAGGCACTTAAATGTGTTATAATAAAAAAGAAAATCTCTCCCTTTCTGGGTGAGATTGAATCGTACGTTATCTTACTTTAACCGGCAATTCTGCGGACAGCGTCCGCAGAAATCGGGGCGAAAGGTAGCTTTTGTCTTTCTTTGACCGGCAATTCGCTTCGCTGTTGCCTGTTTCTTTAGTAAGGAAAGATATTATTTTTTATATGTATTTTTATTTTTGGGTTATTTGTTTGTTGATAGTTCGTTTAGTTTCGCTGAGGGAAGTTTATTTTCTACGCTGATTTGTTTCGTCAGCGACCAAAGGCTCTGCCTTTGGAATCCGCAAGCTTTAAAAAGCTTGACCAAACTTTAACAGGCTTTTCAGCAACATATTTTAAAAATCCCGCTTGCGGAGTTTCACCGCAGTCTTTCCGCCTGGCGGAGCGGAGTGTTCTCAGGTTGAACTATACGGGATATCGGGCGGCAAGCCGCTAA
>CADCHW010000120.1 GCA_902801245.1 uncultured Ruminococcus sp. | reverse complement strand
TTCATTATTATAAACCGCCTTTCTGCGAAAGGCACCAATAGGGTTATGAAAAGGTGCTTTCGCTAATGATTTATGATATAATGTAGTTGAGGGAAATACGGTCAACTACAGAAACCGTGGAGGTGAGTGGCGGGGCTGTATAGCGGCAACCCCGCATTATTATATGTTTCGGTTCTCCGTTAAGGCATCAATGAATGGCGCAAACCCGTAGCCCGTAAACTTATCTCTTTCAAATCGACTCGATTTTGCCGGAGAACCAGTCAATACCGTATTCTCTCAATTTTCTATGGGAGGAATGTGTATGCCGTTTAAGATTTTTCGTAAAAACTGCTGTGGTCTTGATGTTCACAAAACATGGATTTATGCCTGTATCGGAATAACAGATACAAACGGTCGTACAGAATATAAGCAAGCCCGCTTTTCTTCCTTTTCAAAAGGATTACGAGAGTTAGCTGACTGGCTTGCAAAATATTCGTGTAAAGAAGTTTGTATGGAATCTTCCGGAAAATACTGGATACCTGTTTTTAATATTCTTGAAAAAACGTGTTTTGTAACGCTTGCTCATCCAAAATATACAAAACCGCAGAAGGGCAACAAAACCGACCGCAAGGACGCTAAATGGATATGTGATCTGTTTATGTGCGATATGATCAAACCCAGCTTTATTCCACCGCCGGATATACGGCAGCTTCGTGACCTTCTGCGATTTCGTATGAAGCTGACATACCAAATCACCGGAATGAAGAATCGTGCGCTCAACTGTCTCACCGTTTCTAATCTGAAATTGGATGATGTGTTTTCAGATGTGTTCGGAAAATCCTCACGTTCCATCATCCAACATATTTTAGATCATCCGGGCGAAACCTTTGATGTTACTCCATTCATTGATAGACGCTGCAAACATTCTGTCGAGGAAATACAAGCAGCTGTGGATGGTGCTGTCAGCCGTGAACAAGCTGCAAAGCTTAAAATCTGTCTTGATTTTATAGATGAACAGCAAAAGCGTATAAGTGAGTTGGATAAAGAAATATTCCGTCTGGCTGAACCTTATGCGTCTGCATTGGAACTGATTCGCACAGTACCGGGGCTTTCAAAAGATCCCCTGACAGCCATCAGAATACTTTCTGAAATCGGAGCAGATATGTCTGTATTCCCGACTTCCAAACATCTTGTTTCTTGGGCAGGTTGCTGCCCTCGCAACGATCAAAGTGCTCAAAAGGTAAAATCTACACGAATATCTCGTGCCGGTTCTTTTCTCAAGCCTATCCTTGTTCAAATCGCAAATGCTTTGCTTAAATCAAAAGATCATCCTGAATTTCGTGAACGATATCGCCGAATCAAGGCTCGCCGTGGACACAAAAAAGCAATTATTGCTGTTTGTCGTATGCTCCTGACCGCTATCTGGAACATTCTTTCCAAAGTCGAACCTTATTCCGATAAAGGTTATCTTGCAGACAAGCTCACGGAACATTCTGTGCTTATCACTAAAGCTCAGGGGTTAGAACTTCTCAGAAAGAGAGGCTACATTTTCCGTGATGAGCTTGTTGATTGATAATATTTTCAAACATTTATATTTCAAATCTAAGTCTCTTCAGGGGGCTTGGTTCTTTGCGTCATTTTTTCATCTTACTTCAGAGATTCTCTTTTTCAAACTTGCCTCCTTTACAGCTTATTTCTCCAACTTCTAATCTCACTCTCCTTTCCTATAGCCGACAGCCACGCTTCAAACTGCGGGTCAAGTTCATTCTTCTTTATAATCAAAGAATGACAAAAATTCTCAAACTCCTTAAACGAGCGGTCAAGCATTTCTTTCATATAATCGGTTAGTTCCTTAACATTCGCAAATTTTTGACCGTTCTTATTTAAAATCTTTCTTCCCGAAAGCAAGTAAGCCGTCTTGTAGTAATTCAGCATTATTAAACTTTCACTGTTCGTGTAGGTTCTATGAAAATCTTCAAGTGCTTTCAGTGTATTAATATGCTCTGTCTGCTTAGGTGAAACCGTACTCATATAAGACGAAAGAACACCGCTCATTAGAATTTCGTCAATATAACTATTCAAGCTTGAATCATTCCTCCAAAGGTTCTCGAGAAAATCACTTCCAAGTGCAGATACTTTCGGGTACACTCTGCCTTTCCAATAGAACTCCGCTGTTTTAGGTGCAAGCTTGTAAAGAGTTTTTTGGAAAATCAAATCACCGTTTTTAGGAGAGTGCCGATATTCGTCTTCTGCGTCAAGACAAATTCCCGAAATCTCCGGGTCGATAGCCTTGTAAAATCCCGAAAGCTGCCCTCTGAAAAGATTCTTCTTTCCTTGCTCCCAGTCGTGAGCCATAGCTGAAACGAGTTCTTCTATATCATAATATTCATTACCGTTAAACTTGTAAGGTCTTTCAATCTTTCCTACGCCCTCACCGGGGAGAATCTGCTTTACACCCTTGCACCATTTTTCAACCTCTTCATAGCCCCAGCGGCGATTAGGATTATCCTTGTCATTGCGGTTGGTTATATCCGAATAGGTTAAAGCGGAAATAAGCTCTCTGAGTTCTCTCGGTATATCATCGGGAAAGGGAATTTTTCCCACAACGGCAAATCTTTCTATATCCTCCGATGAAAGACCGCTGTAAGGAGTTGAACCGCAAAACAGTTCATAAATCGTAATGCCGAGAGAATAATAATCCGACTCGCTTAAAAACAAATGACGGAATGTTTCGGGTGCTGAATAATCGGGCGTTAAGCCTGTCTGAGTTACGATAACGGTACTGTTGTCGGATTTAACCGAACTTATTCCGAAATCGATAATAGCAACTTCACCGTTATTTTTGAGCATAATATTTGACGGCTTTAAATCCTTGTGAACTATATCCAT
>CADCHW010000119.1 GCA_902801245.1 uncultured Ruminococcus sp. | reverse complement strand
TTTTGTGATATGACATTAGATACTTGGGATTTAATAAGCTTAAGCTTTTTCATTCTTTGAAAATCGGAAATACTCTCAGAAAAGATTTTATCAAGCTCGGCTGTCACCCATTCGTTTTCTTCGTATGAGTAGAGCAGATTATTGTTTTGCTCGGTCATAGTTACTTCACCCCTATTATGTAATCTGTTACTATAGGTCCGACTGCCGCTGCAATAATAATTACAGTACGGATTATTGTGAACGTTCGGTTATTCTTTCTGATTTCCTCGGGAAATATCCTCAAAAAATTCCCCATATCAAATATTACTATGAGAGGAACAATAATGTAGAATACGAATATTTCCAAAATTCCTCTTAACCCGAACATACTTACAGCAAGTACCGCAATAAAAATCATTGACACATAGGAAATACCTGCCAATGTTTCTTTCCATAAAGTGTGGGTACGAAACCCCGGAAGAGCACGCAGCAGCGGAACATTATCCGGAAACTTTGTTTTCAGCTCGTGCGACAAGGCTTTCTGCATTGCCGTGACGGTGGAGTAACGGTGATACGGGTCTTGATTTGAAGCCTTTTCAATTATGTTCACAATATAGTGATTGCCCTTATACTTCATAATTCCGGGGTCTTGACCTGTGAGCATATAATTCAGTATACAGCCTATGGAATATATATCGGCTTTATTAGTTGTACTTGACGAAATACTTTCGGGAGCTTGATAACCCAATGTGCCTATGACGGTTGTATCGGAAATATTGTACATACTCATATGTTTAGCACCGCCGAAATCTATGATTTTGACGTGAGGATTTTCCGTGTCATATTTTGAAATCATAATATTATCGGGTTTTATATCACGGTGAACAAAACCCATTTTGTGAAACTCCTCCAGACCCTCGCAAATCTGCATACAAATTGAAAGTGATGTTTTCTCGTTCAGAGTGCCGCCCTGCTTGCGTACAAACTGTGAAAGCGACAGGCACTCTTCATCGGGGCAGTTCTCGGCATAGACATATTCCGTAACGGCGATATAGTGACTTTGGCTCGGGTCGGCTGAGTTGGTCACGCTGAGAACCTCGTATGTATCCGCAACATAAGGGTTCCACATACAAGACAAGGCACTATAAACTGAAGCTCTTTTCTCGTCCATTTCTTTGAGAACGACAGCAAAAAGACTTCCGTCGGAATGCTCTTTCATAGCAAGGTAAGTGCTGTATTGCTTATCGGGCGTAAGATTTTTATATATAATATACTCGTTTTCAAGCTCTTCTTCTGTAACATTACGCATTAAACAGTACCCCTATTTATCCTTAAAAACTCCGTCCAGACCTTTACTCTCCAGCATTTGGCGAATCTCCTTGCCTGTAAGCTTATGCAGCATACCCCAGATAATAACGGATTCGGCTTTGTCACGGGTGTAAAGCTCCTGATATCTTGCAAGCTTTAAAAGATGATTTGTTTCCTCAAGTGTGGCATCGATAGCAAGAGCAATATCAATGATAACATAACGACCGGGACGAACACCCTTTTCAGAGGGATTGCGAAGTTTATTTATATAGGATTTGGATATATTTGAATTTTCGACTATTTTAATAGTGGGAATTTTCTTTTTGCTTATAATGCAGCCGAGAGCGGTGGTGAACTCGCCGTAATCCATACCCTTAAGCTTTGCTTCATCGTAATCTTCTGCTTTTTCCAGTTTTCTGAAATTTTCAGCTGTGGTTTTTCCCATAATATTGATTCTCCTTTATAAAAATCGTATATTATAGTATAGCATAAATTTACAAAAAATTCAAGTAATTTTGTCGTAAATTGTAAATCGACCACTGCGAGTGGTCGAAAATATTATTGGGATTGTATTTTTCGTGCTTTTTAGAAAGGTAATCCTTTGACAGGATAACATCGATTTTTAGTATTATGTTTAAAGCAATACAGAAAAACGGTTTAAACTCTATGTTTAAACCGTTTTTTGCGTGCGGTGCTTACCGCTGGTTGCGGAGGCAGGATTTGAACCTACGACCTTCGGGTTATGAGTGCTAATACAAGGTTTTAGTGCTTTTTAGTGACTTTTAAAAAATGGCTTATTTACTTAGTTTTCAGAGGTTTAGTCTTTAGTATCTTTTAGTGTTTTTCTGATGTTTACAGTGACTTTAAACATCAAATAAACATCAACAAACATCATATCAGCAGCGGTACATAAAAAAATAAAGTCAGAGCATATATGCAAAATTCCGCTGCTCTGACCTTTATTTCTGCGAATTATATGTACTGTGTATCTGCCGCCCTGTTAGTTCTTGTCTATGTACTTCTGAAACTCAACACCCATTCTGAAAGCTTGGTCGAATGTTTCCTGTGCTGCTGTCTTGACGTGATTAAGGATAAGCTCAATTAAGCGGTCGTTCTCCGGCTGTCCAATAGGCAGGCTGTTAATGTGGTCGTTCAACTCCTTAGCGGTTGCATAGAACTTCGGAGAATATTCAATCTGAACGTGTTCGTCCTCGTTCTCGTCCTGTGGCTCTCTGTAGTAGATTGTGTTATCCATGTGGTATGCTCCTTTCTCAGCGATAGAAACACTCTGAATCTTGTCGAAAAGGCTTTCCTGCATAAGATTCATTGCGAACGTAAAGCCCAAGATAAAACCGCTATGTTCGTATGTTGTTGCACATTCTAAAAGTGTATCTGAAGCTTTAGACTTCTTTCCCTCGTGCAGCTCATTATAAGCCTTTTCAATTGCTTCGGATATTTCCGGCTCTGTAAATTTTGTAATTGGATGCTCAGCATACGTCTTGGTGTTTACGAAATCAAAGTAAAGGTCAGTTATATGCGGATAGTGGTCTTTCAAAAAATTGTAACCGCTAAATGATCCAACGTAATCCGAACCGTAGTAAAATGAATTACAACAAAGATGTAACCCAAAATAAAAAAATTAGCGATAAATTTACACA
>CADCHW010000118.1 GCA_902801245.1 uncultured Ruminococcus sp. | reverse complement strand
GTTTGGTCAAGCTTTTTAAAGCTTGCGGGGTGCAGGGGCAGAGCCCTGCTCGCTGACGGAACAAATTATTGTAGAAAAATAAATTACCCTCAGCGAAATCGAATAAACTATAAATCAAAACACTCATTAAAATAATACCTTTCAGTAAAAATCAAAACAGGCAACAGCGTAGCGAATTGCCGGTCTAAGAAAGAAAAGTGGTAAATCTTAATGCTTTCGAGTATAGCTGCTTTTTTGCGTATCATCATCGGTTCTTGAAATCTGCTTTGTTTTCCTTGTACTTTTCTTTTTATCACCCATACATTTTAATATAACCGAAATTATATATGCCGCAAATGCCCATGAAATCAGCATTACCAGATTTTCAAGCAATGTCCGCACCGCTGATTTTTCATAATCAAAGAAAACAAATTGTACACGCATAAACATATAATTCGGAATACCCGACTTAAAAAACAATACAAATCCGTATACCGACAGCAGCGACATCAAAACGACCGCAGCAATTTTCAAATTCCCCTTAGGTAATTTGTTTGCTATAATTGATAAGTGCATACCGAGATGAATTCCCATTAGCACAAACGACCAGTAGGACATTACAAGATGCAGCCGCCGTGCCGTTGATGTTTTAATAAATCCGCTCAGAAACGGAACTGCATGACCGCTCATTGATATTCCCGAAACGGCTGTTACCGCAAATGATAAAAGCAGCATAATATTAATACATATCCGAAACACACGCAATGCACTGTGTTTACCTTTAAATACAGACGTGTAAAATTTTCTGTTGAAAATCTGATGTACTGTAACAAGCACCGTCATTGCAATACCGAGCCATTCGTGTGCAAGCTGCTTTGTAACCTGAAAAGACATCAGCAGCATAAGCACAACCGTCATCAGTACATCTGTCACTCGCATAAAGATACGTTTCTTTTTCATACCCCAAGACTGTCTGCCCAAGCTTTAAGCTCGGATTCAGAGGGTCTGCCGTTGAGGATTTTGCCCTCTGTAATCTCTGCATTAGGTGCACTCGGCTGTAATCCGGCTACAGCCTTTCCAAAACCGGAACCGCCCGAGGTTGCGAAGAGAATAATCTTCTTTCCGCTGAAATCGTAAGCCTCTAAAAATGTGTTGATGATTGTCGGTGCAACATACCACCAAATCGGAAAACCTACAAAAATCGTGTCGTACTCTGCAATATTTGCGTCTGTGTCGGCAAGTGTGGGACGAGAACTTTTGTCTTTCATTTCCTTAGTACTTCTTGCAAGCGGATTCATCCAGTTTAAATCCTTTTTCGTGTAGGGTGTTTCGGGTTTAATCTCGTAAAGGTCTGCCTCTGCCGCCTTTGCAAGTGTTTTCGCCGTATCGGCTGTAACTCCGCTCGCCGAAAAATATGCTACCAATTTCTTGCTCATTGCTGTATCCTCCATTATAATAAATTAACTGCGTTTTCTGCAATCTTTTCGGGAGTAATTCCCAGTTCATCAAGTAACTCCTGTGCGTTGTATCTGTCGTAAAATTCCTTGTCAAGTCCGTAACACTTCACCTTGACGGAAGAGTCACCGTAATATGCGGCTATCTTTTCACCGAAACCGCCGCTGAGAATACCGTCCTCCAGTGTAATTACAACACTGTGTTCTTCTTTCAGAGAATCAAGCAGAGCATTGTCTATACCCGTAATATATCTCGGGTTGATAAGTGTTGCGGTAATGCCTTTCTTTTCAAGTTCCGAAACAGTCTGTTCTCCGATTTGGTAGAAATCTCCGAGAGCGATTATCGCAATGTCCTTGCCTTGTTTTGTAACCTCGTAACGGTTAAGCTCGCTGTAATCTGTCAAAAATTCTCTGTCGTAAGAAATCACACCATTTGACGGAACACGAATTGCAACAGGATATTTTGTCTGTTCAACCGCCCATTCTGTCATAGCGAAATATTCTTCCTTGCAGGTCGGTGCAAGATAAACAAGATTCGGAATATTGGAAATCATTGGAATATCATAAATACCGAGGTGCGTTACATCATTCATTCCCCATACGGAAGCCGCAAACACAAGGAACGTAACGGGATTGCTGTTAATACAAACGTCCTGTAAAATCTGGTCGTAGGTTCTCTGCATAAATGTGCTGTAAACACCGTAAACAGGCTTTGCTCCGTTCTTTGCAAGTCCCGAAGCAAGAGCGACAGCCGTTTCCTCTGCAATACCTACATCAATAAACTGCTTTCCTGCCTTAATTCGTCTGTCGCTTGTGAAACCCACAATTGTCGGTGTTGCGGAAGTGATTGCACATACAGCCGGGTCGTTTTTCATTTTCTTTGCAAGGTATTCATACGTTAGATTGCTGTAATTTTCGCCGCCGAAATTAACAGTTGACTTTCCTGTTTCGGGGTCAAACGGCATAGACCAGTGCCAATTCTCCTTGTTTTCCTCTGCAAGCTGATAGCCCTTACCCTTTTGTGTAACAATATGAACTGCAACAGGCTTTGTCGAGTCTTTAATCTTTTCAAACACTTCTATAAGCTCCCAAAGGTCGTTGCCGTCTTTTACAAAAACATAGTCAAGACCCATAGCGGTAAACAAATTTGTTTCAGCTTTGCCGTTTGATTCACGCAAAGCCTTGAGGTTCTTATACATACCGCCGTGATTCTCTGCAATAGACATATCGTTGTCGTTTATCACAATGATAAAGTTGGTGTCCATTTCTCCTGCGAAGTCCAGACCCTCCAAAGCCTCTCCGCCGCTGAGAGAACCGTCACCGATTACTGCAATAATATTTTCACTGCCGCCTGTCAAATCTCTTGCTTTAGCCATACCTGCCGCAAGACTTACAGAGGTTGAAGTGTGACCAACGTTAAAGAAGTCGTGTTCACTTTCGTCAGGGTTAGTATAAACTGATTGAAAAGTCAAGTACAAAATCCTGATAATTTTAAAAATTTACGATTTTACTCTCTCTAATGGTAAGATTGTTAATTTTTTTCACGTTTT
>CADCHW010000117.1 GCA_902801245.1 uncultured Ruminococcus sp. | reverse complement strand
ATTAATAGCCTTTCTTCTTAGCCTGTACCTTAATCGGCAAGCCGAAGAGGTTGATGAAGCCTGCGGAATCGTTCTGGTCGTAAACCTCGTCTTCATCAAATGTTGCGATATCCTCATCGTAAAGTGAATACGGTGATGTAACGCCTGCGTCTATGATGTTGCCCTTGTAAAGCTTGAACTTAACGTCACCCGTAACTGTTTCCTGAGTTGAGTCAACGAAAGCCGAAAGAGCCTCACGGAGCGGAGTAAACCACTGACCGAAGTAAACGAGTTCTGCGAAACGGTTTGCAACGTTCTGCTTGTAGTGGAGAGTATCTCTGTCAAGGCAGATTTCCTCAAGTTTAGCGTGAGCCGCATAAAGGATAGTACCGCCCGGAGTTTCGTATACACCTCTTGCTTTCATACCTACAAGACGGTTCTCGACCATATCAACAATGCCGATACCGTTCTCGCCGCCGAGCTTGTTGAGTTTCTTAACGATTTCAACAGCTTCAAGCTTCTCGCCGTCAACTGCAACGGGAACACCCTTTTCAAAGGAGATTGTTACATAGGTCGGCTTGTCGGGAGCTTGTTCTGGAGATACACCGAGTTCCAAAAATCCCTCTTTGTTGTATGTCGGCTCGTTTGCCGGATTTTCAAGGTCAAGACCCTCGTGCGAAAGATGCCAAAGGTTCTTATCCTTGGAATAGTTTGTTTCTCTGTTAATTTTGAGCGGAATGTTCTTAGCCTCAGCGTAAGCGATTTCTTCCTCTCTCGACTTAAACTCCCATGTTCTCCACGGAGCGATAATTTCCATATCGGGAGCGAAAGCCTTGATTGTAAGCTCAAAACGAACCTGGTCATTGCCCTTGCCCGTGCAGCCGTGACAGATAGCGTCCGCACCCTCAGCCTTAGCGATTTCAACAATTCTCTTTGCGATAATCGGTCTTGCGAATGATGTGCCGAGAAGATACTTGTTCTCGTAAACAGCACCTGCTTTGAGTGTGGGCCAGATGTAGTCCTCTACAAACTCCTTGTTAAGGTCTTCAATGTAGAGCTTGGACGCACCTGTTGCAATAGCCTTTTCTTCAAGACCCTCAAGCTCCGTACCCTGTCCAACGTCACCGCTTACAGCGATAACCTCGCAGTTATTGTAATTTTCTTTCAGCCACGGAATGATAATGGAAGTATCAAGACCGCCCGAGTAAGCAAGAACTACTTTTTTGATTTCTTTTTTAGCCATAGCTTTATTCCTCCGATTTTATAAAAATTAATTTGCAAACACTTGATGTTTATAATTATACACCGTTTATGCAAAAAATCAAGTCTTTTTTGCATATTTATTCGGATTTTTTTGAATTTTTTCAATTTTTATGCATATACAGTGTATATTTTTGCAAATTTAACGCATACTGTGCAAAATATAAAAAAACACTTTACACCAACACATAAATATAGTATAATTAATTTTGGAGATTTTTTCAAGTAATAATCGCAATTTTTTAAAAATTTTTTATGGAAGATTATTTAACCCTCTTCAAGCATATAATTAAATATTACAAATAAGGAGAATATAGTACTATGAGAGAAATTTCACCGTATGAACTTAACGACAATATTTTCAAGACTATCGGCAAGGACTGGACTCTTGTCACCGCAGGCAATGAGGAAAGCTACAACACCATGACCGCAAGCTGGGGCAGTGTCGGCATTATGTGGAACAAACCGACTGCATTCACATTTATCCGTCCTCAGCGTTACACCTACGAATTTATCGAGAAAAACGATTACTACACACTTTCCGTTTACGGCGAGGAGTACAGAAAGGCTCTCACGATTTGCGGAACTAAGTCGGGTCGTGACATCGACAAAGCAAAGGAAACGGGTCTTACACCCGTATTCACCGAGAAAGCTCCCTACTTTGAGCAGGCTCGTCTTGTGCTTGTTTGCAGAAAGATGTACGCTCAGGATTTGAACGAGGAAAGTATTATCGATGAATCAATCAAGGGAAATTACAACAGTGACGACTACCACAAAATGTATGTTTCGGAGATTGTAAAGGTACTTGTCAATGATTAACGGCTGTGCAATCGTGACGGGTGCTTCAAGAGGAATCGGAGCGGCGACGGCTTTAGAGCTGTCAAAGCTCGGTTTCGAGGTAATTGTGAATTACAATAATTCAGAAGAAAAGGCTAATGCTGTTCTTGAAAACATTAAAAGTCACGGAGGCGGCGGATATGTATTTAAATGTGATGTTTCCAACCGTGCCGAAGTTGACAAAATGATTAATTTTGCAATTAATAAATACAACAAAATATCTGTTCTTGTGAACAATGCAGGAATTGCACAACAAAAACTTTTTACAGACATCACCGAAAGCGACTGGTCAAAAATGGTAAACGTAAACTTAGGCGGAGTTTTTAACTGCTGTCAAAGTGTTTTGCCGTCTATGATACATTTCAAAAACGGAAAAATCATTAACATTTCGTCAATCTGGGGTACGGTGGGAGCATCGTGCGAGGTACATTATTCGGCGGTCAAGGCAGGTATAATCGGACTTACAAAGGCACTTGCAAAGGAAGTAGCACCCTCGGGCATTACAGTAAACGCTATTGCTCCCGGCTGCATTATGACGGATATGCTCACCAACGATTTTGACGAAGATACTTTAACGGAACTTGCTGAAGAAACTCCTATGGGTCGCTTGGGTACACCGCTTGACGTTGCCCGTGCGGCTGCGTTTTTGGCAAGCGGAAATGCGGACTTTATCACGGGACAGGTTCTCGGAGTTGACGGAGGGTTTTGTTAAAAACAATGCAGCTGTACGGCTGCGAAACCTGTTAAAGTTTGGTCAAGCTTTTAACAGGTGTTACTTATAATTTTTCTAAAAAAGAGAGCTTTTTATGTATTCAAAATTTATATGCCCTATTTGTAAGAGTAATTTTAATATAAATAATAAAACATTAACCTGTGAAAATAATCACTGCTACGATATATCAAAGTACGGTTACGTCAACCTTATGCGGTCGCAGAAGTCCTCGAAAAAACGTCACGGCGACGACAAGCTTATGTTGAAGTCACGTCACGATCTTAAACGTTCCGGCGGAGAAAATTTCACTGTGCTTGATGTTGGCTGCGGTGAGGGTTACTACACGGCTAATATTAAACAAAATATCCCTAATTGTGACGTTTACGGTATAGACATTTCCAAAGATGCCCTTATCTATGCGGCAAAGCGTGACAAAAATATTTACCTTGCAGTTGCGAGCTGTTCGGAAATTCCGATTGAAAGCGGCAGCTGTGACGTTGTGCTGAACATCTTCTCCCCCACAAATACCGATGAATATTCGAGAGTACTTCGTTCCGACGGTATTTTAATTAAGGCTATACCTTTGGAAAATCATCTTTTCGGACTTAAAAACGCTATTTACGACAAGCCGTACAAAAATAAAATTGACAGCCGTGAGCTTGAAAATTTCATTGTTTCGGATTTTAAAGAAATCAAATACACTCTGAATTTTACATCAAACGAAGATATTATAAGTCTGTTTAAAATGACACCGTACTACTACAAGACCTCACGCACCGACCAAGCGAAGCTTGAAAACCTTGCAAATCTCGAAACTGAAATTGAATTCGGAATTATTGTTTATCAAAAAGGGTGATACTATGGAAAAGCAGCATGCACGAAACAGACACATTACTATCTCATTTTACACGGGGTTTACCTTATACTTTTTGATTACTGTTATTCTGAGCATAGTAAACGGTTCTGTCATTAACGGAGTTTCGGGAGCGTTATTTGTCATTATGTTTATTGTTTTACCAATAGTGATTTTGATACTGCCGTTCATTCTGAAAGCTGTCGGGAAGAAAAATTTCGGCGACTGCGTGAAGACTGCGTTAATTGTTTCGCTGATTTATGCAACTGTGTCTGTCGGTACAGAGTACGGTGTGAGAGCGTATTTTACAAAATTCAATGCCGAAAATTGGATTAACTATCCCGCAAATCGTCACTTGATGATTGATGATTTGGAGAAAAAATATAATATAATAGGAATGAGTACGGACGAAGTTGAAAATCTTCTCGGTTCACCCGAGCAGTACGATTCCGTTGCGAATAAGGACGCATTGATTTACGGAGCTGCGAAAAGTTTTTTTGCAGACGAATATTATGCGGTTATCTATGATGATAATAAAATTGTCACCGAAACAGATTCGGGGCAGACTATGGAAGTACTTATACATTAAACATACTTGAAAAACCAACGACTTGACGAAGTAATTCATCAAGCCGTTTTTTACGTATTATCTTCTTTTTATAACTCCGCAGGCTATTTTCTCCCCTGCATCTCCCGAGGGCTGCGAGTAAAAATCGTCGGGGTTGCTGTGAATTACAACCGTCCGACCTATTATGTCGTTTACTGTGAAACGGTTCGTCATAACCGCCATATAGGCATTGCCCGAAAAAGACAAAAGCGGCGGCAGATCGCCTGCGTGGTTCGGGTGCGGCATACTTTCGGGGTTATAGTGAGCTTTTGTGTCGGCAAATTCATTGCCGGTACAGCTTCCGCCCTCGTGAATATGGAGTGCAAAAAAGCCTGTTTTATTACTTTTCGGCAATCCCGAAACTTTGACCTCTACAAGTACCCCGTCATTTTTCTGAAAAAATCTAGCCACTCCCGACAGCCTTGGAGCGTCGGGACCTCCTTTTATACATGCTGCTGCACTGAAATTATTACGCATCAAATCATCTCCAATACAGCATATGCA
>CADCHW010000116.1:999-6273 GCA_902801245.1 uncultured Ruminococcus sp. | reverse complement strand
AAAGAATAAAGAATAGAGAATAAAGAAATAAGGGGGAGAATGATGACAGGGAGGGAGTACGTCACACTTCTGAAAAAATCACCGCATAAGGCTCATCAGGCTTTGTTTGACGAGTACTGCAATTATGTTTCCGTAATTGTCTGTAACAAGCTTAGAAGCTGCGGCGGTCGGGAGGATATCGAGGAGTGTGTGAGTGATATATTTGCGGCGGTGTATTTTAATCTTAATTCGGACAGTAAGTATTCGGGGGAACTGAAAGGCTATATCGGCACGGTGGCAAAACACAAAGCTATCGATAAGTTTCGGAGTTTATCCGTTAAGTCCTCACGCAGGGCGGATATTAACGAGAACGATTTTAACAAAATCAACGACGGTTACGATTTGGAAGAGGAAACGGAAAGGTCGGAGCTTCAAAATATTTTGCTTGATAAAATAGAAGAGCTGGGCGAACCCGACTCGACTATTATTATTCAGAAATTTTATTATAACCGTACTTCAACCGAGATTGCGAAAATGCTGTCGATGAATTCGGCGGCTGTCCGTATGAGATGTACACGTGCGTTGAAACGTCTGAAAACCGAGCTGACGAAAGTCGGAATTGATGCTTGATTGGGGGTGGATTTTATGAACAGAAAAAACGATATGTTTAGTATTTTTGAAAATGTCGGAGATGATATTGCGGAAAGAATTTCAAACAGCTTTCAATCTATGAGCCGTGAAGAAAAAGAACGTGTTTTTGCAATGAGCGAAAGGAAGCTGAATGATATGAAAAAGACTAAAAAGAGAGTCGATGAAGTGAATGTCGGCGTTAAGAGCAGACCTGTTGAAAATAATGTCGGTAAGGTTGAAATTTCAGATAACCCCCGAAGCCGAAGAATTGCTGTGACTGTAACCGCTGTGGCGGCGGCTTTTGCGTTGATTGTCGGAGTGGCTCTCGCTGCAAAGAATGTCGGGGATATAGATGTTGATTCCGATATTTCGTCTGTTTCTTCGGATAAGGATTTGTACGCACAGGTAAAAACAACCTCCGATAATGCCGACTGCGAAAACAGCAATACCGTAACAAGCAGAGAAAGTTCGGCAGATTCGGAAAAAGTTTCGGGCGAAGAAAATTCAAAAAAAGAAGAGAAGTCAAGCAGGGAAAAGTCAAGCTCCTCAGAGGTGACAAGCAGCAAATCGGAAAGTGTTGTTTTGGAAAGCACAGTCAGCAATGAGGTTCAATCGGATATAAATTCGCAGTCCGCTGATGTGAACGAGCAGAAGCCCGACACGATTTCTAATGAGAGCATTTCTATTGCTGCCGAGGAAACAGATACTGATATAAGACCGTCAGAAAATGCCGCAGGTGTCTATTCTTCCAAATCCGGTATCATTACATTATATGCCGACGGTACAGGCACGATTTCCTTTCAGGATACAGTATCTATTAAGTGGAATGATCAGGTGTTGATTGGCGAAGATTTCACCTACCCCTACACAATCAGCGGCGATACAATTACTATTGACTGGGATGGTATGGAACGTTCATTCACGAAAGGCGGGGAAATGCCGCAGATTGACGACTTTGATTCAAGCGAAGAGGACAAAGCACTGAGCATTGTTCTTGAGAATACAGATTATACAATGGACGAGCTTGTAGGCATCGCAGAAAACGAAGATGACGGCGATATGTTCTACAATATTGCTTTCTTCAGAAACGGTACATATGTATTCTTCGTTCGTCAGAAGGAT
This sequence comes from uncultured Ruminococcus sp., assembly GCA_902801245.1. GTDB lineage: Bacteria > Bacillota > Clostridia > Oscillospirales > Acutalibacteraceae > RUG592. The sequence goes on along the minus strand of CADCHW010000116.1, from coordinate 4,542 downwards.
TATCGTTTTTATACCTACGATGATTTCAACAAAGCGTATAACGAGTACTATGACGGCTACATAGGTCATGACTGATAAATCGCAGTTGTATATTCGTTCAACGGTTCTGCCGAAAATCGTGAGGTTACTGTTTGTTTAGAGGAAAGAGGTGATTGTATTATTTACAAAATATCAGGTAATCAAAAGTAATGACCTTTGATGATAAGATTGTTACCGAATAAGTAAAAAGGAGAGAATATCTATGAGTATTAAAAAATCAATTTCCGCAATGTTTGCTGTTGTTATGCTTATGTCTGCGGCAGTGCCTGCTTTTCCGGCAAATGCACTAGAGGAAAACAGCTATGAATCTGCTTCCGCTGATGAGAGGGTAAATAAAAAGCTGCTGAATGTGTCAAACATAATGCAGTATCCGGAACTTCCGACAGGCTGTGAAAGTGTTGCTCTTACTATTTTGTTAAATCATCTTGGATATAAAGCAGATAAACTGACAATAGCAAGAAATTATCTGCCTAAGCTTGATTTTTACTGGTATAATGGTGTACTTTACGGTGCGGATTTCAGAACTACTTTTGCCGGAAATCCCGAATCGGAATATGCGTATGGCTGTTATGCTCAGTGTATTACCACAACTGCCAATAATTATCTTAATGACAATGGTTTTGGCGGTAAAGCATATAACATAACAGGTTCGGATTTTGACAGTCTTCTTTATGATTATATTGATAAAGACATTCCTGTTTTGATTTGGATAACGAGCAGTAATTTACACGAAACAATGCTTACTTCCGTCTGGACTACACCTGACGGCGAAAGAGTTCAATGGAAAGCTTACGAGCATTGTGTTGTATTAACCGGTTATGATTTGGATAATCAGCTTATATATGTATCCGACCCATTGGTCGGAAATACTTCGTATGATTACGGCAGGATAAAGCAGCGATATATCGATATGGGTCAGCAGGCTGTTTACATACAAGCAGAACGTTCCGCCGACGTATATATATACGGTGATATTGACAATGACGGAAAAATCACGTCGGCGGACAGTTTGCTTATTTTAAGGCAGAGTGTAAATCTTGAAAATTTTGATGATATTCATAAAGAGCTTGCCGATGTTGACGGTGACGGTGTAATTACCTCGGCGGACGCATTGGAGGTTCTTCGTTACAGCGTAGGTTTACCCAGCGGAGGAAATATCGGAGTTGTTTTTGAGTAATTATACTCACGGTCAAAAGTAGCTGTACGGTTGCGAAGCCTGTTAAAGTTTGGTCAAGCTTCATAATGTTATACTCAAAATCTAAAAGATTTAGCAAATTCAAGTAACTCCCCTATGAGGGGCGACTTTGATAAATCGAGAACCAAAAAGCCGCCCCTTTTAGGGGAGGTGGCAGCCGCAAGGCTGACGGAGGGGTTTTTAAAAAAATCTCGATTTTTTTAAATATTGTCGCTAAATCTTAACGCTTTCGAGTATAATCAATCAATAAAAAACTGTTGACTTTTTCAGGAAAAGGTTATATAATTTCTTTGTACGGACTGTGACAAGACGAGTTTCCGAATTTACGGTTCAGAGAGAGAACGGTTGGTGTGAGTTCTTCGGTTAAATCGGTTACGGCTACCTTTGAGTCCCTGTGTGAAAGCACGGCGTATTTTCTGCGTTAAAGAATTTCGGAGTGATGTGTGGTTTTTGAAATATATGTCCGCACATAATACGGGTGGTACCACGGTAAATTTATCGTCCCATAAAATTCGGCAGCAGTCGGGTTTTATGGGATTTTTTTCTTATAATAAAATCGTTATGCACCACCGGACAATAATACACACAGCAAATTTATTTTACAAAAATTTTTTGGGTATTACTGTTACGGCACTCCAAAAAGCACTTATAAAATTTACTCACAAAAATAACCGCTCGGTCGGGTTCGTGAAGTTAAGATACAAAAGACTATCTTCACGTATTAAAAAAAACGGAGGTTTTATCAAAATGGAATGGACAGGATTAAACGAACTTAGAGAAAAATATCTATCATTTTTTGAATCAAAGGGTCACTTGCGTTTGAAGAGCTTTCCGCTCGTTCCCCCAAAGGACGACACAAGTCTGCTGCTTATCAATTCGGGTATGGCTCCTATGAAAAAATACTTCACAGGCGAGGTTACTCCCCCCAGAAAAAGAGTTACCACATGTCAAAAATGTATCAGAACTCCCGATATCGAACGTGTCGGAATAACTGCACGTCACGGCACTTACTTTGAAATGCTCGGAAACTTCTCTTTCGGCGATTACTTCAAAGAGGAAGCCACCACTTGGGCGTGGGAATTCTTTACAGATGTTCTCCAAATGCCAAAGGAAAAACTTTATGTTTCCATTTACGAAAACGACGAGGAAGCTTTCAAAATCTGGACGGAAAACCGTGGTGTTGACCCTGCTCATATGGTAAGGCTCGGCAAAGAGGATAATTTCTGGGAACACGGCTCGGGTCCCTGCGGACCTTGTTCCGAAATTTACTTTGACCGTGGCGAGGAAAAAGGCTGCGGAAAACCTACTTGCGGTGTCGGCTGCGACTGCGACCGTTATGTTGAGGTTTGGAATCTTGTGTTCACTCAGTTCGACAGTGACGGCAAAGGTACTTATACTCCGCTCGACCACCCGAATATCGATACAGGTATGGGTCTTGAAAGACTTGCATGCGTAATGCAGGGTGTGGATAATCTTTTCCTTGTCGATACAGTTCAGAATATTATGAAGCACATCAGCGAGATTACGGGTGTGAAGTACGGCGAGAACGAAAAGAACGATATTTCACTCCGTGTAATCACCGACCATATCCGCTCAACTACGTTTATGATTAGCGACGGTGTTATGCCGTCAAACGAGGGCAGAGGCTACGTTCTCCGCCGACTTCTCAGAAGAGCCGCACGTCACGGACGTATGCTCGGCGTTACAGAACCGTTCCTTTACAAGGTATGTTCAACCGTTATCGGCGAGAACGAGGGTGCTTATCCCGAACTCCGTGACAAGGAAGACTTTATTGTTAAGCTTATCAAGGTTGAAGAGGAGAATTTCAACAAGAACGTTGAACAGGGTATGTCGCTGCTTAAAGATATTATGGAGTCGGCAGAGAATAAGGTTATCGGCGGCGACGCTGCATTTAAACTCAGCGACACATACGGTTTCCCGATTGACCTTACAAAGGAGATTGCCGCAGACAATGGCTTCACCGTTGACGAGGAGAAATTCAAAGAACTTCTTGCAGAGCAGAAAAAGAGAGCCAGAAATGCACGCAAGAACGCAGGTGCAGACGCATGGATAAGCGATTCGACAGACCTTTCCGATATCGCTAAAACAGAATTTACAGGATACACGGAATTTGCAAACGACGCAAAAGTTCTTGCACTTGTCAAGGACGGCGAGAGAACGACAGCCGTTTACGAGGGTGACGAAGCTATTATAATTCTCGACAAGACATCATTCTATGCAGAGAGCGGCGGACAGGTCGGCGACACAGGCGTTATCACCTGCGGCGACTTCACAGCCGAAGTACTCAA
>CADCHW010000116.1:0-944 GCA_902801245.1 uncultured Ruminococcus sp. | reverse complement strand
ACACATTTCTCGGCTATGACGGCAGACGAAATTAAGACAGTCGAGAAACTTGTAAACGACAAGATTTTTGAAGCTATTGAAGTTACGAGTACGGAAATGCCGATTGAAGAAGCGAGAAAGCTCGGAGCAATGGCATTGTTCGGGGAGAAGTACGGCGACATTGTAAGAGTAGTAAAGGCAAGCGATTTCTCGATTGAATTCTGCGGCGGTACGCACGTAAACAACACGGCTAAACTCGGACTGTTCCATATACGTTCGGAAGCGTCTGCGGCGGCAGGTGTGAGAAGAATCGAAGCCGTTACGGGTCAGGGAGTTCTTTCATATCTTGCAAACTCCGTGGGAATTATTTTCGGAGCGGCGGAGAAGCTGAAAATCTCAAATCCGTGGGAGCTTGTTCAGGGCTGCGAAAAGGTTTCGGAGTCGCTCAAAGAGAAAGACAGAAAGATTGACGAACTTAACAACAAGCTTGCTTTGGGTATGGTATCACAGATACTCTCAACCGAAAAGAAAATCGGCGAGGTGAGTGTATTCACGGGAATACTTGAGGGAGTAACCGCCGATATGCTCAGAAACACCTGCGATAAGGTAACGGACAAGTTTGAAAACAGCGTGGTTGTTCTTGCAGGCAAAAACGACGGCAAGGGAACTTTTGCGGTATCGTGTACAAAGGCGGCTGTCAAGAGCGGAGTTAAGGCAGGCTTGGTTGCGAAAGCGGTTGCACAGCTCACGGGCGGCAACGGCGGCGGCAAACCCGAAATGGCAATGGCTGGTGCTAAGGATATAAGTAAGATTGAAGAGGCAGTTTCTCAGGCTTATGGCATTGTTGAAGAAATGACAAAATAAAGTATTAAACTGTAACGTTCGATCTTTAGGGGGGTAAAGTCGATAAAAATGGCTTAACCATCGAAAAAAACTTGAATTTTAACACACCCTAATATGGATAA
>CADCHW010000115.1 GCA_902801245.1 uncultured Ruminococcus sp. | reverse complement strand
CGAACTTGCTTCTATTAACATTGTAGGTGATGATTTCCATCCAAACTGGAATTACACTATTTCACCTCAATTGACTGAATAATTTATGCACGGTTCCTTCCTGATAACAGATATAAGACGCTGCTGAGAGAGTATTACATAAACTGTATGACACTTGAAAAGGTAGCCGAATTTATGAACAGAGACAACGATTATATACGACGTATGCACACTCCGGCAATAAAATATTTTGAAAAGTTTCACGGCATAAATAGCAACTGATATTGTGACGAGAGAAGTCTATAACATATTCAGCAGCGGTAACTTACTGCTTGTATGTTATAGACTTTATTTTTTTATATCTTGTTTGAGCATAAATTAAAATTCAGTAGTGAATAATTTCAGGCCGCAAACATAATAAACTTTTTGGGATATTCAAGCTGACACCGCCCCCGGTTGCTCCCAAAAGAAAAACGTCTGGGGGACTGGACGGGAGGTTACAAATTTCACAGCGAGCCAAATTTTCAGATTTTTTGAAAAATATTAATCAAGATTTATCGTTCTATAGCCTGTTATATCAAATTTATGAAAAAATTTTTATGTGATAACAAAGTGATTATATTGGATGCTCACAATACAGGAAGATATAAAAAGCGGATTTTTTGGAACTTATAAAAAAGTAAGATTTTTATAAAATTCCGGGTTTTAGGGTGATACCCTAACAAGTGTTTTTCGCATTTTGTAATACAAAGTGCAGTGCTTTCTATTACAGAAATCCGAAATCTTGTAAAAAAGCTAAAAAGCCGTAGAACGCCCTGTATTCGATTTTTGTTATTCGGAATATAAAATCCTTTGTTAGGTAAAGAAATCCTCTTACAGGGCATTTATAAGCGAAAGAGAAGCGTTATTTCTTTATCCTCTTAGACTTTTGTGTTAATAACCGCTGCAATAATAAAAATTAGACATTAATGTCACAAGTTGTTTTTTAAAAAGTGTGCCATCGATGGCACAAAAATATTACTTGAAAATGTGCAACCGGTTGCACAAAAATTTAGTGACATCAATGTCACTAAAAAATCTGTATCGGAATACCAACTTGAATTTGCAAGGTATCTCATTTAAAAATAATCACAATAGGACAGAACAAATTTGTGCCGTCCATTTTTCGGGAATTTGAAAATCTCAATATTCACTCAACCCAAATTTGGGCTGAGTAGCTTTAAGTTTTAGGTTTATAAAAATTCAGTTTATGCGTCCAAAATTGGACACATAAATTTTAAAGTCGGTTTTTTACAAGTTTTCAAATCTTAGATTTTGTTATTGTCTTTGTTCCGCTGCTTCAGTAGGTATGTCCGTTAAACGGACGAACCTCTTTAAGTTCCGGAAGTGTACGAGGTGTTTCATCCGCTACAAAATACTACAATTTGAGGAACTACAGACGAATTTCGTCCACAGTTATTTACTGGGGGAGTATCTCCCTTTGTGATACTATTCAGACCTTTACCGCCGTCATTGTTTATATTTCTCGCAAACTATCTTTTCGCCCGATGAATTTCGTCGAGCGTTCGGTATCGGACTACTTAATCAAATATCAGTTTTTGAACGCCGAACGAATTCCGCACAGCGATAATAAAAGCCGTAGAACGCCCTGTATTCGTCTTTTTTCGTTAAAGGATAAATTATCCTACTAAACACACAAAGCCCCACACAAGCCGTTTATAAGCTATGTATGGGGCTGTTTTTCTTTAGGTATGTGTTATAGCTAAAAAATATTTAGAATTTTGCGAAAAGAAAGCTATGCAGCGGTCAGGAGCAGACAGCAGAAAAGTTTTTATCCTTGCCCCCTCAATAGAACCGCTGCAATATGAAAATACTAAGTTTCTATTCCTAATATATCGTGAAAATATGGTAATGTAGAAAATTTGTATTTTCGGTTAAAGTCTCTTATATGTAGAACATTAGTGCCGTTTATATGATTTACATAATCTTCTATATATTCGGTGACATTTCTTACAATGCGTTGCATATTGTCAAAAGTTTCATTATATTCGTCCTTATCGACTACTGCATTACTGCTGTCTATATAATCTGCATCTTTTATTAAAACAACCTTTGAATAGTCCAGTCCGGAACGTGAACGGCGTGACCGTACAGAATTTTTGAAAATGTATGCGTTATTATGAGGTATTGAGGAACGAAAAGGAATACATATAAAATATCCGTAATGCGTTTCAACAATAAGACAAGAATACGGACGACCTTGTTTTATCATTAATTCAGGATATTTGTTTTGTGGATAGTCTGCTATAAATTTGTTTGATAATAGCACAATTTCTACATCATATTCCATTTTACGACACTCCTATATCAAAAAAGCGAGGCTATCCAGTCAAAGGATAACCCCGCTGCAACATCGCTCGGTTAGTTTTTATTTTACCGACGAGTCGGAACCGTCACTCGTCTTCTTCGCTCGGTCAGCTTTTATATTACCGACGAGTCAGAACCGTCACTCGTCTTCTTCTACGATGATAACAAGATGATGATTACATATCCTGTTACTATTATTATATCCGATTTTTATAAAAAAGTATACTGGTAAAATCAACAAATAAAAAAATCTTGTTATTGCAATTTAAACAATTCTGTAAAATGATATGAAACAATATAACAAGTTATGCAACGATATGAAAAGTTATACCGCTGCCAATTAAAAAATGAGGGCATTATAAACACTCCTACTGTGCAGCGGTCAATATAGCAACTACCGAGGGGAGTAAATATCTCTACTGGCTTACACACATCAAACGGAGCGGAGGTGTTACACATAAATATCGCAAATTCAAACAGGGTATAAACATTGAATTCAAAGCAAGGTGAGCAGCTCCGTTCAGTAAGATGTCCACAGGGTAAAGCAAAAAAAGGGAAAAAGGGAATTTTAAGGGGTGTTTTGCAGAGTTTCCTATTATACTCTCCACGTATATAGAAAAATTTTTAATTTATATATATAATAGAGAAGTCTGCAAACCTACCCCCAATTTTCCCTTTTTTTGTAACCGCCAAATAATCCTACGCAAAAAAGCAGAGCCGAAGCTCTGCTTTGAAAAATATTAATTCTTTTTATACGGTAAAATAAGAGTGTCCGATT
>CADCHW010000114.1 GCA_902801245.1 uncultured Ruminococcus sp. | reverse complement strand
AATCTTAAAAAGGAGTTGTTTTTATTTTGAAAAAACGGATAGTATCTCTGTTGATTATGTGCGGAATGCTTGCGGCTGTCGGCAGCTCGGCTTTGACCGTTAATGCCGAAACAGCGGAGATTGAGAACTCGGCGGCTGTTGTGCAGACAGAGGAGAGCAGAGAAGTTTCGGGGGATTATGAGTACAATGTTTTAAGTGACGGAACTGTTGAAATTACAAAGTATACAGGTTCGGGCGATAATGTTAAAATTCCCGATAAGATTGCAGGTAAAAAAGTTACAAGACTCGGAGTTATGTCATTCTATAGTTTAAAAGAATTGAAAAGCGTAACTATTCCAAATTCTGTTACAAGTATCGGATCTCTTGCTTTTGATAGTTGTAAAAATTTGACTAAAGTAACAATTCCAAATTCTGTTAAGGATATAGACGGTTATGCTTTTTCCGGTACAGCATGGTTAGATAATTTTTCCGATGATTTTGTAATTGTGGGGGATAGTGTTCTTATAGCATATAAAGGAAATGAGAAAAATGTTATTATTCCAAATTCGGTTCAAACTATAGGCAGTAATGCTTTTGAAGAATGCTATGATTTAACAAGTGTAACAATTCCAAACTCGGTTAAGAAAATAGGCAATGAGGCTTTTAGTGTTTGTTCAAGCTTAACGAATGTAACCATTTCAAATAATGTTGAAAGTATCGGACATGAGGCATTTAAAAGGTGTATCTCTTTGAAAAAAATAAAAATTCCAAATTCTGTTAAAAGTATCGGTGGCGGAGCATTTGAGTCTTGTTCCAATTTGGAAAGCATTAATATTCCCGATTCGGTTACAAGCATAGGTTTAGATGCCTTTAGATTTTGTTCGAGATTGAAAAAAGTAAATCTCTCGAAATCTATTAAAACGATACCTTATGCTGCATTTCTTGATTGCTGTTCTTTGGAAGACTTACAGATTTCTGAGGGGGTTGAAGTAATTGATTCGCATGCTTTTGATTCTTGTAGCAGTTTGAAAAATATTGATATTCCCAAATCTGTTAAGACTATAAACAGCGATGCCTTTATAAACTGCGACAGTAAACAGGGAATGATTGAATGGGAAGTTTACATTACTACCCCCGGTTTATCAAGTGTAACTGTTCGCAACAAGAGTGCGGAAATAGCGGAAAATGCGTTCCCCGAAAGCATTACTCTTTACGGCTATAAGGATTCAACAACGGAAACTTATGCAAAGGATAACAACATCAAGTTTGTTTTAATCAACGAATCGGATACACCCGTTACTCCCAATCCTACACAAAATAACATCGGCGACCTTGACGGTGACAACAAAATCACGTCTGTAGATGCATTGTATGTTCTTCGTGCAAGCGTAGGAATTGAAATTTTCAATGCCAACCAAAACAAACTTGCCGATGTTGACGGCAGCGGTAAAGTTGACAGTGCGATGTTGACGGCAGCGGTAAAGTTGACAGTGCGGACAGCCTTTATATTCTCCGCTGGAGCGTAGGATTAAAGGATAACGGAATTTTGATTAAGCTGTAAAAATATCTGTAAGCAAATGATTTTCCTCATTCGGAAACTAATATGTTTTCGGGTGGGGATTTTTTGTTATACTCGAATGCGTTAAGATTTAGCAGGAATATTTTAAAAAATCGAGATTTTTTAAAACCCCTCCGTCAGTCTTACGGCTGCCACCTCCCCTAAGAGTGGAGACTTTTTGGTTCTCGATTTATCAAGGTCGCCCCTTAGGGAACTATGCAGAAATAATTAATACATTTTTTTCATCGAAAAACTGTAGAAAACATTGTTTTTTATCGTAAAATGACTGAATAATTTCCGCACAATTCCTTATAGGGGAGATGTCCGCAGGACAGAGGGGTTTAATTGAATTTGCTAAATCTTTTAGATTTTGAGTATATATAAAAGTAATTTATCAAGTAAAAGCTTTAAATCACTAAATTTTTTTATAAAAACCTATTGACAACACAGAAATTATCTGATATACTGTTATCAAGATAAATCCAAAGAAAGGTGTACGTAATTATGAGTAACCATATGAATTTCACATATTCATATTTTTACTTTAGAAACTGGGGCTATTATTACTCCGGTCGTTTTGTCGTGCATCAAACATCATTGGGTTAAAGTAACAGTATTTCTGTTATGCAGTATAGGAATAACTAACCGATGTTTGTTACACGCAGACATCGGTATTTTTGTTTATTTTCAGCATATAATAATAAAATGGAGGAAACAACTATGAATTGTACATTTAAAAGAAAACTCCCAATTCCAAAGGAGATTAAGGAACAGTACCCCGTAACACCCGAAATGGCTGCTGTGAAAGCAAAGCGAGATGAGAAAATCAAAAAGGTTTTCACAGGGGAGTCGGATAAATTCCTGCTGATTATAGGACCTTGTTCGGCAGACTATGAAAGTTCCGTTATGGATTACGTGACACGTCTTGCAAAGGTTCAGGAACAGGTTAAGGATAAGCTTATCCTTATTCCGAGAATTTACACCAATAAGCCGAGAACCACCGGCGAGGGTTACAAAGGTATGCTTCATCAGCCCGACCCACTTACAGATTCCGATATGCTCAAAGGTGTGACGAAAATCAGAAAGCTTCATATGCGTGTGCTTTCCGAAACAGGGCTTACAAGTGCCGACGAAATGCTTTACCCCGATAATCACAGATATCTTTCCGACTTGCTTTCCTATGTTGCCGTGGGTGCAAGGTCGGTCGAGAACCAGCAGCACAGACTGACCGCAAGCGGCATTGATGTTCCTGTAGGTATGAAGAACCCCACGGGCGGAGATATCTCCGTTATGCTCAATTCAGTAAAGGCGGCACAGGGCAGCCATACTTTCATTTACAGAGGCTGGGAGGTCGAGAGTAAGGGAAATCCGCTTGCTCATGCTATTCTCAGAGGTTGGACTAATTCACAGGGACAGAATATTTCTAACTATCATTATGAAGATATTGTCGCTCTTATCGACGCTTACAATAAAAAGGGTCTGGAGAATCCGGCAGTCATTATCGATACCAACCACGCAAATTCGGGTAAACAGTATCTGGAGCAAATAAGAATAAGTAACGATGTTATTCACAGCATTCATCAGAATAACGATATTAAGAAAATCGTAAAAGGTCTTATGATTGAGAGTTATATTGAGGACGGTAATCAGAAAGTTACCGATACGGTTTACGGAAAGTCGATTACAGACCCATGTTTGGGTTGGGAGAAGTCGGAGAAGCTTATTTTGGAGATTGCGGATATTTTATAATAAAAATAAAATTGAGTAGAAGCGAAGCTTGTTAAAGTTTGGTCAAGCTTTTTAAAGCTTGCGGGCGACGGAACACCCCAAGAAATCAAGCCGTAGGCGTAGATTGATTGGTAGGTGTTCCTAGTGGTCTTGCACCATCAGGGGCAGAGCCCTGCTCGCTGACGAAACAAATCAGCTTAGAAAATAAACTACCCTCAGCGAAACTAAACAAACTCTGTTCAACAAAATAAAAACACACATCAAAAAAATATCTTTCGGTTAAAACCAAAACAGGCAAGAGCAAAGCGAATTGCCGATTTGAGAAAAATAAAGTGAATATATAACAATATTCACGTGAGTTTTCTGCGAACGTTGTCCGCTTTACGGTTGACAATCAACTCCGAAACTGTTATAATATCTATATGAATTGTCAACCTTAATTTGACGGTTAAGAGTTGACATAAATAAAAACAATCGGAGATGACAATTAACAATGATACAGCAAACAGCAGATGAAATCATAGCCGGCAGACGGCTGAACAGAGAAGACGATTTATCTTTCCTCATTGACGGCGACCTTGAAGCACTAAAAAAAGCCGCAAACAAAATCAGAGAAAATCTCTGCGGAAATCACGTGAACCTTTGTTCCATTATCAACGGACGTTCAGGCAGGTGCAGCGAGAACTGTAAGTTCTGTGCACAGTCCGCTCATAACCCCACAGGTGCTAAGGAGTACGATTTACTCAATGCGGACGAGGTCATAGAAGCCTGTAAGAAAAACGAAGCATATGGAGTTCATAAGTTTTCGATAGTTACGGCAGGACGTACCCTCTGCGGAGGTGCATTTGAACAGGCGGTCAATATTTACAGCAGAATGAACGAGGAATGTCCGAATATTTCGCTTTGTGCATCTCACGGACTGCTTACGGAAGACCAGTTTGTAAGACTTCGTGAAAGCGGTGTTACAATGTATCACGCAAATATCGAAACATCTCGCCGCAACTTCCCGAATATCTGTACCACGCATACCTTTGACGATAAAATCAAGTGTATTAAAGCTGCACAGAAAGCGGGACTTGAAGTCTGTTCGGGCGGTATTCTGGGAATGGGCGAAACTTGGGAGGACAGGCTTGATATGGCTCTGACTCTCAGCGAGCTTAATATCGATTCCATTCCGCTGAATGCGTTAATGCCTATCAAGGGTACTCCGCTTCAGGATTTGCCCGTGCTTACGGAGGACGAAATTCTCCGAAGCGTTGCGTTGTTCAGGTTCATTAACCCGACTGCACACATCAGGCTTGCGGCAGGCAGAAACCTTATGAGCGAGAGCGGAAAGGAAGCGTTCTTCTCGGGAGCAAATGCGACTATCACAGGCGATATGCTGACAACCTCGGGCAATAATACCGTACAGGATAAGGAAATGCTTGTGGAAAACGGATTCGATATTTCTTCTGAGATTGTAAACTCTGTATGTGAGCATTAAATAGAGTGTCAAGTACTGCGAATATTTTTGAGTACTTGACATTTTATATGTAGTATGGAATTATCGATAAATTACTTATGCATTATTGAAGGGAAAATAGTGTAATTCCAGTTTCCGCAAAAGTTATTTCTAATGATATTTACATCTTTTAGTTC
>CADCHW010000113.1 GCA_902801245.1 uncultured Ruminococcus sp. | reverse complement strand
TAAGAGCCTGTTTAGTATCTTCTAAGAATAATGCGGATAAAAGCCAAAGAAACCATCTGAAAAGAATTTTGTAGAAGTCGCTCGCAATTTTTCCAAAGTCTGCGGCATTTATCAAGCCACCCAAAAGAACGTTCAACAATCCATCTTTTGGGTAGAACCGAAAAGGTGTGGAGTTCATTACGTTTTACAACCTCAACTTCAGCACTTGAGATTTTGTTTATTTCATCAGCAAATTTTTGCCCCGTATAGCCTCCATCAACTAAAACCTTTTTGATTTGAGAGAGATTATCAGTTACATCACAATAATAATTAACCATCTTAATAGCACCGTTTCTATCTGTAACATTGGCAGTTGTTATCATTATTGCATGAGGAAGTCCGAGAACGTCTACGCCGATATGCAGTTTTATTCCAGAAGTTTTTTTCCCGCATCGTACCCCTTGTTTTCGGCAGTATCAGCGTTTTGAATACTTTTAGAATCCACTATGATCATAGTTGTCTTTGAAGAACGTTCGTTTTTCTGTCGTTCCGTTTCAACTAATTTCCGCAAAATTCTGTCAATCAGACTTATCCCATTCTCATCAGGCTTTGTCCATATATCGTAGTGATAACGCACATTTTGCCAATTAGGATAATCATGTGGAAGTGCTCTCCATGTACATCCCTCTTTTAGCATATATAACACCGCACAAAATATGTCATATAGGTCATATTTCCTTGGGTGTGTTTTCTTTTTTGCACCTTCAAGATCTTTTCTAATTTTTTCAAATTGTTCTCTGGTTATATCACTTGGATATTCCTTTCTCACGTTTATACACCACCTGTTTTTTTACTCTATTATACATCTTGTTCTCTGTAATGTAAAGATACTAAACAGGCTCTGAGAACGACCATATGATTAACAGTGTACAATACGCATTTTTACCGTATAAGTCAAAGATAGGGTCGGGCAGCCCCGACAGGCAATATTTAAAGTAGGTGATAACCCGAATGATTACGGATAAGGTGAGGAACGCTTTGAGAAGTTTTTTAAGAATAGAGCCTGCACAGTCAACGACCGTCACGATTACGGAGCGGCTTGATTTCAACACAAATGCAGCTAAAAACAGAATATGGTATCGTGGCAACGGTCAGGAATTATCGGAGCTTTACAGACAGATTTCCTCCGACAAAACATCTTTCTGGAGTGCCGTTCCGACATACGGTATGGAAATTCGCAAGGTTCACACAGGCATTCCACGGCTTATGGTTGATGTGCTTACAAGTGTTGTTCTGGCGGATATGAACGACATCAAGCTGCCCGATAATTTAACGGATATCTGGGAGGAAATTTCTAGGGAAAACAATTTTGAAGAGCTGCTTTCGGCGGCACTTTCTCAGGTGCTTTACATCGGTGACGGTGCTTTTAAAATCTCGATTGATACGGATATTTCACAGTACCCGATTATAGAATTTTATCCGGGTGACAAGGTTGAATTTGTGTATAAGCGTGGCAGGATTCGGGAGATTATTTTCAAAACCGTATACAAGCACAAAAGCGGTATTTATACATTACACGAACATTACGGTTACGGATATGTCGATTACAAATTGTACCGTGGCGAGAGTGAATGTCCGCTTACAGCGATTCCACAAACGGAGAAACTTAAATTTTATCCGATTGACAATTCCTTGATTATGGCTGTACCGTTTAAGATTTTTTCAAGTCACTGTTATGAGGGCAGGGGGCAGTCATTGTTTGACGGCGGTAAATGCGACAGCTTTGATGCACTTGATGAAGCGTGGTCGCAGTGGCTTTACGCTGTCAGAATGAGCCGTCCGCAGAAGTTCTTACCGCCCGATTATACCCCGAGAAATCCGTATAACGGCGAGCCGATGAAGCCTAATCCGTTTGATAATGTTTTTATAGAAGCAGACGGAGCAATGCCCGAGAATAGCGGTGTAGTCAGACCCGAGCTTATTCAGCCGGCTATACCTCATGACAGCTATTTGAGTACATATATAACAGCTCTCGATTTGTGTTTGCAGGGGATAATTTCTCCGTCAACTCTGGGTATTGATGTCAAGAAACTGGATAATGCAGAAGCTCAGAGAGAAAAAGAAAAGACTACTCTTTATACCCGTAATAAAATTGTCGGAGCATTACAGAATGTTCTTCCGAAGCTTATTGAAACGGTTTTTAGAGCCTATGCGGAGATGTGCGAAAAGCAATTTGAAAATATTGAAATTGAAGTGCCGTTCGGGGAGTATGCAAACCCGAGCTTTGAAAGTCAGGTCGAAACAGTAGGCAAGGGCAGAACGCAAGGTATTATGAGTGTAGAAGCGTGCGTTGATGAACTGTACGGCGACACAAAAACGGACGAATGGAAAGCTGCCGAGGTCGAGCGTATCAAATCCGAGCAAGGTGTTGAGAATATGTCCGAGCCGATATTCACGGAGGATTTTTAACGTATGGCTGATTACGATATCGGAGCGGCATTCGGGGCAATTGAAGACGAGCTTATTGATTCTATGATACGCAACCTTAAGCGACATCAAGTTGAAGAGATTACGGAGGGGTTTGAATGGTCGCAGTGGCAGGCATTGCAGCTTCAAGCGTTAGAGGATTACAAGCGTAAAGCCGCCGCAAAATTCGGTTCAAAGTTTTCCTCAATAAATGACAGAATTGAAGAAATGCTTACCAATACATACAACACCGCCGAAACATCTCAGGAACGGAAAATATTAAAAGCTATACAAAAAGGTATACCCGAAACGGCGACACCAATTACAGGTTCGGGAGCGATCCAGGGCGAGTTTTTTAAGACCAATGACCGCAAGCTTGACGCTCTCATAAAAGCGACCACAAACGATATGGAGCGAGCCGAACACGCAGTTTTGCGAATGACCGATGATAAGTACCGCAAGATTATTTTTAATGCTCAGGTGTATGCAAACACGGGGGCAGGCACTTATGAAAAAGCAGTCGATATGGCTACAAAAGATTTTCTTTCAGCCGGGATAAATTGTATTCAGTACAAAAACGGCAGACGAGTCCCGATTGATGTTTATGCTGAAATGGCGATACGCACCGCAAACAAACGATGTGATTATGAATAAGCGGAGCAATCCTTGCCCTAAGTGTGCCCCGTTTGTCGGTAAGGTTATTGTTGATGATGTCTGGAGCGGCGGCACGGCTGAGGAGGCTAAGGAAAAGGGTTATTTGCTGATGTCGGACTGCATAAAACAAGGATTGTATCACCCGAATTGTCAGGATTCTCATACTACTTATTTCGGAGATATCGAGGACGAAGAGGACGAGGAAGAAACCGAAGAACAGGAGCAGACGGAGGAAGAACAGATAGAAGAAACTCCCGAAACAGAACTTGAAGAAGATGAGGGGAAAGAAATTCCCCCTACCAAAGAACCCGAATATTCCGCAAGTGAAAATGGGGTTGATTCAACCGTACCCACCTCGGAAAATCAAATCACACCTCAGGAACAGCGAATTAATGAACAGCTTTACAATGCCGAGCAACGTCAAAATTACTGTGAACGGCAGGTGCAGAGATTTGAAAGAATGGGGAAATATTCGCTTGATAAGGATAATCAAAGGATTTATCGGGCGAGGAAGAGCGAGTGGAAAGAGAAGCTTGCACAGGTTAAAGAAAGTATACAGAATTTCAAAAAATCTGTTGCAAATTCTGCGGAAAGTGGTATAATAGAACCAAAAGAATATTATGCAGGAATTGGAGATAAACTATCAGGATTTAAAGCTAAATTAAAAGCCTCTGTTACTCCTGAAAAATATAAACCAGTTTCAACAGAATATCTTTCATCTTTACCAAAAATAAAGAATATTGAAAGTATGGAACAAGCATTGAAAGCGACAAATCCAAATGGATATAAAAATAATTGTCAGCGTTGTGTCAGCGTTGCGTTCCAGCTTATGAAATGCGGCGAAGAGGATATGCAGTAGTTGCACTTAGCTCACCTGAAAATCCATTTGATGATAATATTGGACTTTATGATTACCAAAAGGTCTTTGTCGGGACCAATTGGATAACTTGTAAAGGTACAGGAAAAAAAGAGATTACAGAATTTTTGCAAAAATGTGGTGATGGAGCGAGAGTGGAAATCGCAATAGTTACGGATAAAGGAAGTCACATTTTCGCAGCTGAACAAATTGGAGAAAAGACTATATTTATAGATCCTCAAAAGAATTTGGTCAGTGTGGAAAATTATTTTGATATGAATTTACTTGATAAAACAAAATTTTGTAGAATTGATAATCTTGATTTTAGTACGTTGATAAAGGATTGTATGAAAGGGGCGAGATAATATGAGCATTAATATAAAACAGGCTTATGAATATGCAAGGGATGTTTATGAGGGTTTTATTATTACAAGTTGTACCGAATTAAAAGATAGTTGGGTTTTTTTCGCCAATGCAAAAAATGATATAGCTTTTATCCCCCCATTAGAAATTATGAAATCAGGAAAAGATTTAGATTTTTGGGAAAAATATCACCAATTTAATAACTGCTTTGAAGCCGCAGAGTGGTTAAATCAAAATGGTAAGGATATATCAATAAAACAACTGGAAGAAATTTAATGTCAACCGCCCTGAGTAATCAAGGCGGT
>CADCHW010000112.1 GCA_902801245.1 uncultured Ruminococcus sp. | reverse complement strand
GGCTTTTGTATGGGATATATTCCGTATGTGCAAAGCGGAAAAGTTGTTCTGTGACGGCGCAAAAACTGCCTATTGTCCGTACATTCACAGTTGGGGGCAAAAGAGCGGTCAGCTTGTTGATAAGACTAAGGGTGAGTACGGCGACATTGTTTTATTTGATTGGGACGGCGATGGAATTGCTGACCATGTCGGTCTTATCCTTAGCCGTAATGGCAACGGAACATATGAAACAGTCGAGGGCAACACCGCTACCTACAACTACTCCAACGGCGGCTATGTTCTGAAAATGACACGTTATTACAGCAGTATTCTTGCCATAATCAGACCGAAGTATGAAAGTGAAGAAAATGGGGGAGATACAACTATGACGAATAAGACAGAAAAATTTGTAATTGATGTTTCCGAACATCAGGGAGCTATAGACTGGAACAAGGTCAAAAGCCACATTGACGGAGCGATTATCCGCTGCGGTTACGGAGATGATATTACAACTCAGGACGATAAGCAGTACGCTCTTAACCTTGCTGAATGCGAGAGATTGGGCATTCCGAAAGGTGTTTATCTTTACTCTTATGCAACAACAGAAACACAGGCTAAATCGGAGCTTGCTCACATTCTTCGTCTTATCATGGACCATACCTTTGAACTGCCTATTTTCCTTGATTGTGAAGAACCGGGAACAGAGGGTTTTGCCCCTACTGCCTGCAAGATTATCTGTGATGGCATTAAGGCAGCCGGCTTTACTCCGGGCGTGTATTCAAGCCTGTTTTGGTGGAATACCTATCTCACTGAAGTTACTGAATATGTAAAATGGGTGGCTCAGTGGAGTTCCGTTTGTACATATAACGGAATTTATTCATTGTGGCAATACAGTGAGACAGGTAAGGTGGACGGTATTGGCACTGCTGTCGATATGAACTACTTGTATGATAACATCGAGGAAACTGCTGCAGCCGATACTGTGGAAAATACGGATACTGCCAACACAGCAACATCTTCTCTTGATATTAGCTATCAGGTTTACACCGATAAGAGCGGTTGGCTGCCTGTGGTGAAAAATCTTGAAGATTATGCAGGAGTTGACGGTGAGCCTATCAAAGGAATTCGTGTTTATTCCAACGGTGTGGAACTTAATGTCACCACTCATCAGATGAGTAACGGCAATATCGATAAAATCACAATTACTTCGGATAAACACACTATACGTTATCGTGTCAAAGTAATTGGGCAGAGTGATTATTTCGCTTGGATGGATAACAAGAAGGACACAGGCGGAAGTTCCGACAGCTTTGCCGGTGCAGATAGTAGGGCTATAGACAGAATTCAAATAACAGTAATGGTATAAGATTAATATTTACGAAAGCCTAAGTAAATTCCAAATGATGATACTTAGGCTTTTTCTTTAACAAAAGAATAGACTTTAATATCACAATATGTTAAAATAGATATAGAATTTTTATTAGGTGGTATAAGCTATGACGGAATTAGAGAAATTGGATGCAGGACTTGAATATGATTTTATGGATAAAGATGTAAATGCCCGAAAGCTGCACGCAATAGAGGGATGTGCAAAGCTCAACGCTATTGATGTGCTTAATAACGAAGCAAGAGTTGAGGCAATAAAAGAACTGTTCGGAAAAGTAGGAGAGAACCCTACGGTATGCCCCGGATTTAATTGCGATAATGGTTCAAATATATTTGCAGGGGATAATTTCCTTACAAATTACAACGTAACGATTCTTGATATTGCTCCCGTTTATATTGGAGATAATGTTATGATAGGTCCCCACACTCTTATTACAACGGTAGGACATCCGTTGTCACCTATGGGCAGAAGAAATCACCTCGGCATTGCAAATCCTGTAACTATCGGAAATGATGTATGGCTTGGAGGAAATGTTACAATTCTTCCGGGAGTCAAAATCGGAAATAATGTTGTGGTAGCGGCAGGAGCGGTTGTGACAAAGGACATTCCCGACAACTGTGTTGTCGGAGGTGTTCCTGCAAAGAAAATTAAAGATATTGAAAATGATGTTGAATAATTGAATTTTAAGACGGAAAAATTATAAAAGAGGACGGTGAGCATAAATGGAAAAACGACAGTATATCGCAATAGATCTAAAATCATTTTATGCCTCCGTTGAATGTGTGGAAAGAGGCTTGGATCCTCTTACAACAAACCTTGTGGTAGCCGATTCAAGCCGAACCGAGAAAACAATCTGCCTTGCTGTTTCACCGTCACTGAAATCTTACGGAATACCGGGGCGTGCAAGACTGTTTGAGGTTATTCAAAAGGTAAAAGAAGCTAATTATTTTAGGAAAAGAAAAGCTCCCGGATATAAATTCGAGGATAAATCAAGTGATTTTACCGAGCTTTCAAAGAATCCGTCACTTGAAATAGATTTTATTATTGCTCCTCCGCAGATGAGCCGTTATATAAAAATAAGCACGGAAATATATCAGATTTATCTCCGATATATTGCTCCCGAAGATATACACATATACTCTGTAGACGAGGTATTCATAGACGTAACTAATTATTTGCAAACCTATCAAATGACTGCACATGAGCTTGCTGTAAAGCTTATCAGAGAAGTGTTGAAAGAAACGGGAGTAACCGCAACAGCGGGCATAGGTACAAATTTATATCTGTGTAAAATAGCAATGGATATTGTTGCAAAACATATTACGGCGGATAAAGACGGTGTAAGAATAGCCGAGCTTGATGAGATGTCATATCGTCAAAAGCTGTGGTCGCATAAACCTCTTACGGATTTTTGGAGAGTAGGAAAAGGCTATTCAACAAAGCTTGAGGAATACGGAATGCACACAATGGGTGATATTGCAAGACAATCTCTTTATGACGAAGAGCTTCTTTACAAGCTGTTCGGCATTAATGCAGAGCTGTTGATAGATCACGCTTGGGGTTGGGAGCCTTGCACAATTGCAGATATTAAAGCATATAAACCCGAAAATCATTCTGTCAGTTTGGGGCAGGTCTTGCAGTGTCCTTATGATTATGAAAAAGCGAAATTGATTGTAAAAGAAATGACGGAGCTTCTTGTTCTTGATTTGGAAATTACTTCCGACCGCTACGGCAGAAAAATTCCTAAACAGGCTCACGGAAGTGAAAATATCGGAAGATATACTTCATCAACAAAGCTTATAACAGCGGCAGTTATGCGATTGTTTGAAAGGATTGTCGACAGCAATTTACTTGTTCGCAGAATGTATGTTGTTGCAAATCACACAGTTGATGAATCAACCGTTAAAGAGCCGAGCGAACAGCTTGATTTGTTTATGGACTTTGAAACCATAGAAAAGCAGAAAGCGCAGGAAGACGATGAGCTTCAGAAAGAGAAAAGCCTGCAAAAAGCTGTTATTTCTCTTCAGAAAAAGTTCGGTAAAAACTCTGTTCTGAAAGGAATGAATCTAAAAGAGGGCGCTACAACAATACAGCGTAACGGTCAGATTGGAGGGCATAAGGCATAAATATGGGTGAGTACGACGATATTATAAATCTCCCTCATCATCAGTCAGCAAAGCATAAGCAAATGTCAAGACTGAATCGAGCCGCTCAGTTTGCACCTTTTGCAGCATTGACAGGTCACGGTGCGGCAATATCGGAAGCAGCTCGTTTAACAGATGAAAAGATAGAGCTTGAAGAGGAAATCATAAGCATACTAAACGAGCAGATACAGATTATTTACGAAAATATTTCCGAAAAACCTTTTGTTGAAATAAACTATTTTGCACCCGATGATTGCAAGAGCGGAGGAAAATATGTAATGGTTTCCGGAAATGTGAGGCGGATTGATGATTATAACAGAGAGATTATTTTTACAGACGATTTAAGGATACCGATAGACGATATATACAGTATCAATATAATTCGAGATATACCTTTAAGTCTTGTATAAGATTGGTATTATAACAAAAACACTGACAATGAGTTGACAACAATAAACTATTCCGTGTTGTTTTGCAGCACCTCGTTTAATAACTTTATAAACTTGTTCATTTTCTCACTTGGCTTCATCGAATAAACAATCCCTGTAGGTGAAACAAAATCCCAATCTACATCAATAGTATTGAAAGTAGGACTAATGCTTCTAAAGCTGTCGCTTGTCAGAATTATATTGTTTGGATGATTATAAAATGTGTTTGAAGTATATAAGGTCGGAAGCGATTTCAAATATATATCGGGATATTCTTTCTCAAGCATTCTGCATATTTGAAACACGCTCGGAGATTCTCTTGAAGGAGTAACAATTGTTTGTCCCGAAAGTTCTGATAATTTAAGAAAACTTTTCTCGCTTAATGGATTGGAAAACGGAACTGCCAGCTTAAAAACATCTTCTCCAAGCTTTAAAATGTTGAAATTATCATACCACATCTGTGCATCATAAGGAATGGTGATACAGTCAATTTCATTGCCAATCATGGATTTTAGGCTTTTAGCATTGAAATTATTATCATCAAGAGGAGTGATATGTAATGTATAATCGGATAAAGCATCTCCGGCTTTTTTCCACAATTCAGTAAGTCTTGTTGCAGGTCGCATCATAGAAGCACCAACATTTATAACAATTTTATCTTGAATTACAATCGATTTTACTTCCTCCATGGTTTTGTCAGCTTGTTCTTTTATTTTGATTGTCTTTTCATATAAAAGCTGACCTGCTTTAGTAAGTTGTACTCCCTGCGATCCTCGTATAAAAAGTTTTATGCCAATTTCGTTCTCAATTTTGGTTATTTGCTTTCTGACGGAAACAGCCGAAATATATAGTTTTTTCCCTGTTTTTGAAAAGCTGCCTGTTTCAGCAACAATCAGAAATGTAATGTATATGGGATCGAGCATAATAAATTCCTTTCCTGTATTAACTTACGGTTAATACTATTGTATCTTTTTTCGTACTTCACGTCAATAGATTATTGTGATATAATTAGCGTAAGAACTGTAAAGCTTCTATTAAAAATGAAAGGGGAGAAGCTATAATGATTAAACACGTTGGTACAAATACAATAGATACACAAAGATTGGTTCTTCGCAGATTTAAATATTCGGATGATGAGGCTATGCTGAAATATTGGATTTCTGATGAGAAAATTCAATCACTGTATTCGGAACCTGTATATACCACAAAAGAAGAGGTAAAGGAGCTTCTTGATAAATATATTGGTTCTTATGAGAAAGATGATTATTACCGTTGGGCAATTATCAAAAAATCTTCCAGTGAATGTATTGGACAGATAGCGTACTTTCTTGTAGACAGCAGAAACAATTTCGCCGAAATCGAATACTGCATAGGTTCACATTTTCAATGTAAAGGATTTGCAACAGAGGCGACAAAGGCAGTTATTGAGTACGGATTTAATCAAATGAATCTTCATAAAGTGCAAATATGCACTAAAACTATTAATGCGCCCTCCAGACGTGTAATAGAAAAGTGTGGACTCACTTATGAAGGCACATTGCGAGATTATTTTTATATGAACGGTGAATATGTGGGAAGATTATATTTTTCAATATTGAGAAGTGAATTCGATGTAAAATATAAAAAATAATATTATAATAAACATTTTGTTTCAACAGTCCTGAAATACGGACTGTTATTTTTTTGAAAAATTTTACTTACCTACTTCGGATTAAGCGTTTTTCTTTCGCCTTACATCAATAAGAGATAGTTTTTTCAAAATCAGGTACCCATTCAAGCTATTTCTGTCCTTATAATAGTAGGAGATGATTTATATGACCGAAAAACAGAAGTCCGAAATAGTAAAGCTGAGAGCAAAAGGTATGACCTATGGAGATATAGCCGACAAACTGGGTGTATCTATCAATACAGTAAAGTCTTTTTATTCAAGACATAAGAACCCACAAGAGTTGCCCGCCGTTGATGTTAAAGAGAACTGCTGTAAGTGTTGTGGTAAGGAAATATCTCAAAACCCACACACAAGGGAGAAGAAGTTCTGCTCGTATGATTGTCGAATGAAGTGGTGGAGTACGCATACAGAGGATATGAACAGGAAAGCTGTCTATTCGTTCAAATGCTCGTGCTGCGGTGCGGAATTTCAAGCCTACGGCAACAATCATAGAAAGTATTGTAGTCGAGACTGCTATTTCAAATCAAGATTTGGGGGCAGCGGTAATGTTGAGTAGAATGAAAAGCTGTATCAGACAACGATGTTCATAGCAAGGAAAATGCTCAAAGAGGATATCATCACAGAAAACGAGTATCATCAGATTGATACAATGTTTACCGAGAAATATAGCCCTATTTTCGGCACATTATTTTCCGACATTCTGTTGACTTCTGAACCGAAATGAGTGATTTATAGTAGTGAAAATTTTTTGAAAGAAGTGAGATTTTATGGCACAAAAGAAGATAACAACCATACCTGCTACAATGAGAAAGCACACCGTCAGTCCTATAAACTGTCCCGAAAAACGCAAGGTTGCGGGATATGCTCGTGTATCTACGAACCTTGAGGAACAGCTGACAAGCTATGAGGCACAGGTGGATTACTACACGAACTACATAAAGAGTCATGACAACTGGGAATTTGCTGGGATGTATACTGAAATGTAAATCCAACAATTGATACAATTTAACTTTTTAAATCATTGAAAAAATGGCTTGAAATGGGCTTTTTTTGAGGTTGTATTTTTATAAGATTTCAAAGGCTTGATTTTTAACGATTTTTCAGAAATTTCAAAAAATCAAAAATGCACCCGCTTACTGAAATTTGCACCCATTTTTGGTGAAAAGTCAAATTGTATTAATTGTTGAAACGA
>CADCHW010000111.1 GCA_902801245.1 uncultured Ruminococcus sp. | reverse complement strand
TGGCAGGGGCAGAAGGACTTGAACCCTCGGCACGCGGTTTTGGAGGCGATGGAAAAGGCTCAAAAACGTGTTAAACAAGCCGTTTTTGAGCCATTCTTTCGGTATTGAAAAAGCATCGGCAGAGTTTTGATGCTCTTTTGATGCTATTGGTTATTCTGTAAAAGAAAAATAGCACACAGCAGATGCTCTTCATGTCAAAAATTGCGATGCCTAATCAAAGATAAAGCCTTGTATTTCTTGATCAGCTCCGCTTTGATTTGTTCAAGCGTAATTTCACCGTTGTCCCACTGCGAGGACATACGCCTTGTTTCTTCGGAGACAGGAACGCCCTCAATGCTGTTGATCGCATAGGCGGTTTTTTCGGCGCGCCTGCGTTTAGCTATTTCTAATGCACTCATTGACGCGACTTCCTCTCTGATTTTATTGTACTCGAATCGGAAGGAGTAGTCAAGTCATTTTTTCTAACCGCTACCAACAATTTCACGTAGAAATAGTTCTGAAAAAGACTGGACTTTCCGGATTTCTGTGGTATCCTGTTGTGCTAAAGGAGGTACCGATATGGATACGATTAGAGAGCTGTACTACGGCAATGTCCATCCGTTCGAGCGTGATATCAAGAAGGACAGTGAGAGCGACAGGCTCGCTAAGCTGGTGCTCAGGCATGACGCTGCGCTCAAAGCAACCATGAATGAAAACGAGCAGGAATTGTTCGGCAAATTCAAGGACGCCGTTACTGAGCTGAATTGTCTGAACGAATGTGAGAGCTTTATTAACGGCTTCCAATTGGGCGTAAGGTTGATCGTAGAAGCACTGCACACGGAAGAATAACCTAAAACGCAGCTCTTGAATACGGGGCTGCAACTCTTTTGATGACAAACAGTTTTTCGCCCCTGTTTCGCCGAGTATCGCCCTGTGTGCGATTTGTTGGGAAAAGCAGAGCAAGTACCCGACCAAGAGCGTTTGCGCGGTGTCGGCGATTTTTGAGCGTAGAGAAAACGAAAACAAGGAATGAAATGTTTGAAAGATATTTTTTGCCTTAGTAGGATTTATAGAAAAAATTGTTGTCATATTCTAGGGAAAGGGAGCTGTTCTATTATTTCTTCCATAATACAGTAAGCTCCGACTACAGTGTTATACTTTTTGATTTCATTTTCAGATATCAAACTTATTTTTGCTGCTTTCTCGGCGATTCTGTTTAATAGCTTTTGTAGAAGTTTGTGATTATTCGTTATTGAATATACTCCCACCAAAAGAATATAAGTCATTAACTTGGAGTATTGAAAACACATTGTAGCAAATATTTCTTCAGTATCAATGGTTGTAAAACAACAAGATGGTAGTAGCTTTGCAACCAATTCTGAGAACTCAATAATATCACTTTCAGAATAATCATTATAAAAGGCTTTGAAATGTTCATTATCTTTCATTATTGATTCAAAAAGCTTTTTCTTGCTCTTTGAAAAAGATAATCCATTTGGCTCCTTAAGCGCATAGAGATTCCCGTATTTGATAAAAAAATCTTTTGCTTCCGGATATTCATGAATAATTGATTGGAGTCTATTTTGGCTAAAAAAATACGAATTAACACCGCTTGGGGATTTGTTGTTATAATGAACGAATCCTTGACCTTTATGTTTCAAATCTAAACGAATGCAGTATGAATCATAGTTTGGGTATCCGTACAACAATTGTATCCTAGTTGTTCTGTCTTTTCGAGTTCGCTTTTCAGGAGTATCTGAATATTGCATTGGTAATAATTCTACTTGTGCAGCTATAAGCCAAGCATTTTGCAACATACCCAAAAGGTGCTCATACATTTCATTGGCAATTTGCTTAATAGTGCCATTGAAAAAAATAGAATGTTTAATAATTTGAGTTGATAGAATTAAATAAACTGTATGTACTCTTGTTTTTATTTCAAATTCAAAAGAACGGTAAAGTATAGGTAAACAATTGTATATATAATCGCTTTCATTTGTAAGCACATTTTTTGCTTCATCCACTTCGCATAAGAGTATAGTTTCTATAGTTTTTAGGAGTTCAGCGGGTGAAAATGTGTTATTCCCGAAAACAGAGTATTCCAAAGAAAACAGATTTTGCGATACGCTTTCAAAAACAGAAGAGAATGAATTCAGCATATTGAATCTATCTATACAGTAATTAAAACAACGATAGTTTTCAATGATTGCTTCTTTTTCGGTCGAAAGCGATAAATGATTTAATGCTTTGTAAATCCAAACAGCTTGTAAAATGCCATAAAACAAATCCGCACTGGAAGAATCATTTATTTCAATGATATCTTTTCCAAAAGCCACATAAAAAGGGAGAGCTTCGCCAGAATACATATCAAGAGCCTTATTAAGAAGAGTGTCATCTACCTTCAACAGGGATGAAATAATGCCGATATCATCTATGGCTATTGGGTAAGATTTGATCAAGCTTGTAGAAATCGCTAAGTAATAAATAGTTTTTTCGTATGGCGAAAATTCTTCGGCAGAAAAAACAGTTGCATTTATAGTCTTGTCCATCTAACACCTGCTAATATTTGCTGAAAACGTAAAGTTGCTTTATTAATTCTAAAGATTTGTAACGAGCGATAAGAAAATACTTTGACCTACGGAGCCATTGTAGTGATTAGGTTTTGTGTATATCCCCTTTTTTGTAAAAGTATAAGTAGAAGAAAAGATAGCCAAATGCAGAGGGGAAGGATAATTCACCTTTGTTTCGCCGTGTATCGCCCTGTGTGCGATTTGTTGGGAAAAACAGGGTGAGTACCCGACAAAGAGCGTTCGCGCGGTGTCGGCGATTTTTGAGCACGTCTCATTTTTGCGGCAGTTAATCAAAGAGTACGCTGTTGATCGCGTTGTTTAGGATTTTCTCCGCGTCGTTTCCGGCAATGTCAAGCATTTCGGCTTTCACTAAATGCGTTTTCGGAATGCCGAAGAAGATTTTTGCGAGGCTCTCGATATAGCCGTAGCTGTAGGTCGGGTCGTAGGGACCGCCGGCGGTGGTGACGTAGTAGAGGTAATTCGCCTTGCATAAGCCGACCGGCAACCCATTTTCGTTATAAGCGGAGACGATACCTGTGACGTAGATGTTTTCAATATAGTTTTTCAGCGGCGCCGGAAAAGACAGATCCCAATACGGCGCGGCGATCACTATCGTATCTGCGTTTGCGAATTGCTTCGCGCAGTCAAACATCTTGTCGCTGAAATCTCCCCGCTCGATCAATTCTGTGCGGCGATTTAGTTTTTCCAA
>CADCHW010000110.1 GCA_902801245.1 uncultured Ruminococcus sp. | reverse complement strand
GGTTTTTCAAAATCCCAAATTACTTCGTTATCGTAACAGAACATCAGTAAACAAGGGATTTTTTGAAAAATAAACCAACACTATGCAAACAGGGATTTAAAAAATAAAATCCCGTCCGAAGACGGGATAAGGGGGGTGAATACTGTGTCGAATTTTGATTTTGATTTGAGTGCACTTCTAAAAGAAACAGCTCTTGAAGAAGCAAGAGAAGCTCTTGAGGAAGATACTTATGATGTTGAATGTCCTTACTGCAATAAGGAATTTGAAGCTCACCAAGGTAAAAATATCTGCCCTCACTGTAAAAAAATTGTAGAACTTAATTTAGAAATTAATCTTTGATTTCTTTTGGGCAAGCTAAGTCGGCTGTAACTGATTTAGCTTGTTCTACAAGCATTTACCTCATATAATTACTTTTCAGAAAGGAAATTTACTATGAAACTAAATTGTGAATGTGTTAGAGATGTATTGTTTCATTTAGAAGATTTATTAATCTGCGAAGAAGATAACGAAGGCTTTTCTTTTGAATCTGTTGCATTAGATACATTGATAGAAAAAATGCCTAATAAATATTCTCGTACTGAAATTCTTTACACCGTATATATGTTAGATGATGGAGATTATATAGAAGCACATTTTATTGATGCAAACAGCAAAATGATTGATTGTATAATCCATTCAATGACTAATGAGGGACATTCCTTTGCGGATTCACTAAGGTCAAAAAAGGTTTTTGATAAAATTAAAGAGATTTTACCAATTGTTTCATCAGCTACAACAATTGCAACCGCCGCTTTTAAGCTTTCTATGGGTATAGTGACATTACTCTAAATTTGAAGCTTTATCAAAAGTATTATATATAAAATAATCTTTCATTTCTTCAATATTCATATTAGCCTCATAAAAGTAATCGGACTTACTTCCCCTTATTTTTGTAATTATTTCTGTTTCAGCGTCAATATATTTATCCAGCACAACTTTAAGTTCGTTAGCTTTAGCTTTGCAGAATTTTATATCGCTTTTATCGTCTTTTACAAACGGAGTAGTATCATAACCTTGTGCGACTATACTGTGAAGTGCCTTTGCAATGTTTGGCAAAACTTCTAACTCAATTATTCGATTAAAATCATCATCTGTAATATTCACTTACCCTCACCCCCCTCTCATAAACAACAAACTATACTATGTTATAACTTTACTTTAATTCTTTGTAAATCCTCTTTACAAAAATTTAATACGTGAGTAATTACATCAATGCGGTGTGCTTCTTCGGGGAGTTCATCGCATATTGCTTTTATAGCTGATTTTGCAGCTTTAATTATGTAATCTTCACTAACAGATAATTCATTATCAAACTGGTATATATTCATTATCTCGTCCCCTCAAAACATATTTGCTTTATAGCTTGTTTACATTATAAATCACTTTAGTGAAATTGTCAACGATTTTTTTATCACTTTAATATTGACAATTTCACTTTTTTGTATTATGCTAAATATAGCTAGGTTATATTTAGCAAATGAAAAAACCGCCCTGCTCCGCTACCAACAGAACAGGACGGCAGACCACACAGCGAGTGTGCAGTACAAAAATATAATTGACAAATATATTGTACCACACTCGCCCGAAAAAATCAACCCTTTTTAAGGGCGAGATTTTTGCACCCTTTTTTAGTCAACGAAAGCGACTTTTAGTCAAAAAAAATAGTCAAGGAGGTACAAATGGACGAAATCAAAATCGCAGCTGCCTACATAAGAGTATCAACAGAAGACCAAGTTGAATACTCTCCTGCATCACAGCTCGAGAAAATCAAGGAGTACGCAAAACGCAACGGCTATATTTTGCCGGAGGAGTACATTTTCAGAGATGAGGGTATATCCGGACGCAATACTAAGAAACGTGTAGAGTTTAATCGTATGATAGGCATTGCAAAACAGAAGCCTAAACCATTTGACACAATTCTGTTGTGGAAGTTCTCACGATTTGCCCGTAACCGTGAAGACAGCATAGTCTATAAATCTATGCTTCGTAAACAATGCGGAATTGATGTTATATCTATTTCGGAGAATACCGGAGATGATAAAATGTCGGTGCTTATCGAAGCTCTGATAGAGGCTATGGACGAGTACTACAGCATTAACCTGAGTGAGGAAGTAAAACGAGGTATGACAGAAAAAGCAAGTCGAGGGGGTCTTGTGACGTGTCCTCCTTTCGGGTATAAGGCTGTTAATGGTGAAGCTGTTATAGAGCCTGAAAATGCTCGGATAGTAAAATGGCTGTTTGAAGAGTATGCCGAAGGAAAATCTGTATCAAAACTTACTGAAGCTGTAAATCTTGAATTGGGGTTAAAAATACGCAGTGGCACGATGATTGGCAACAAGACAATTGCAAGAATACTTAAAAATCCGTTTTACGCAGGTATTGTAATTTGGGGCGACATAACCGCACAAGGACAGCACGAACCGATAATAACAAAGGAACTTTTTGACAAGGTGCAGGAACGTTTAAAAAACAACCCTGCTATGAAATATCAGCGTGAGAAATCTCCAAAACGTCCGTTTATGCTGCAAGGATTAGTTAGATGTGATAATTGCGGATATACTTTAAATCACACAGCTCTTTGCAACAGAGCCGAGGCATTACAGTGTGGAGGATATGCAACAAAGAAGTGCTATGTTTCGCACTTTATTACGGTTAAAAAACTTAACGAAAAGGTTTTACAAGCACTTGAAAACGTAGCAGCACTGGATAATTTTTTGTTCGAGCCGTCAAAAGCTCCCGAAAAGGAAGACAACAAACACAGAATAGAGCTGCTTATCAAGCACGAGAAAAACAAGCTTAAACGTGCAAGAGAAGCCTACGAAAACGAAGTTTACAGTCTTGACGAATACAAGGAAACAAAACAGACTGTGGAAAAACGTATTTCCCAGCTTGAAGCTGAACTCAACGTTACTCCAAAGAAGAAAAACACAAAAGAGTTATCCAACAAGATTGTAGAAGCTCTGCCGCTTTTGAGGTCGGATACTTTAACCGAGGAAGATAAAAACGCTATTTTGAAGTCATTTATTAGTAAAATAGTATTTAAAAAGCCGTCTAATGATATAGACATTTATTTTTATGGGTAAAAAACATAAGTTTTTGACTTTTGGTTTATTGCTCTCTCCTGCAAAAGTATCGGAACTGCCGCCTGTGTCCTTCTTATTCTCCATCCAAGAGAAATAATCCTTTGAGCCGATTGTTCTAGCTCTATAACGGATTATATGTTTGCCTGCAAAAATGGTAAGCTTGTCAATATTGCCGTTAGTCATATGATGAGTTTGAACAGCGAGAGTATCGCCGTCAAGATATACACGAATCGCTTTA
>CADCHW010000109.1 GCA_902801245.1 uncultured Ruminococcus sp. | reverse complement strand
TATATGGTAAAGGGGGAAATTCAGTGAAAGCATTGTTTTACAAGTTCTCCAAAGATCTTCCGCTGAAATTATTGCTTATGCTTTATTTCTGGACGCTTGTTCCGTGGGCATTATGCTTATACGGAACAATTAACCTTTATGAGTCACCGCTTGTTTTTATGCTTGCAGGTATTATTTATATCTTTGAGTGCAGCAGCGATGAAAAGTCGAAATTCAATAAGTATATGACAAGCTTTCCAATTAAACGGAGTACTTATGTTTCATATATATTTTTATTGATTGTTATATCGGAAGTGATTATGTATTTTTTTCAAATACTATTGGGAATTTTATCACCAACAGTTCTTGAAAGAAACGTGATGTCGGAAAATACACCGATTATGTTGTTATCGTCAATGTGTATCGGTATAGCGGTTGTCGGATTTGCGGTATTCTGGAATTTCAAAGCGTCGTTTAGGGTATCGGGGACAATGCTTGTAGTGCTATACTTTTTCGTTTCGTTCGTTCTCGGATTCATAATAGGGGTCACGAAAGACAGCGAATCGGCAACAGCTTTGTTAAATTCGACAGGTTTCAGAATTGTGACCGCAGTTGTATCACTGATAGTATTTTTGTTTGAATGGTGGCTGTCGGTGAGGGTATACAATAAGAAAGACGTGTAATTTTTGAGGTGGTTTAAATGGAAACTCTTTCGATTATGGGAGTTGTGGCATTTGCTATGGTGACAACGCTGCTGGGTTTACCCAAAGAGGTAAAGACTCTTAAAAAAAAGGGTTAAAAAATTATCAAAGTTGGTTGAGGGGGATAAAAGTATGTCAAAGCTTTTAGAGGAACTTGTAGGAAAGAAATGTGCGATTTACACAAGCGGTGTCGAAAATGTGGGAGTTGTTATGGCAGTTGATGAAGATTGGGTCAAGCTTGAGATTGAATATAAGAAAGATAAGAAGCAACTTATGCTTTATCCGATAGAGGACATTGCAAGCATTAAGGTTATGGAGTAATAATCATTCGGGAGAGGAAATATGAAAACATTCAAGGGTATAATATATAAGGATTTTGTAACAGTGGGTGCGTTTTCGTACATATGTTATTATTTATGTCTGTTGATTACCGCTTTTTCGGCTTTTACGGGAAAAATGCCGTTTTACTCGTACTTTCTGTTCTTTTTCATTTATATGGAACAGCCGTGCGGAGCTCTCTGGGCGGACGATACACAGGGCTGGACAAAGTATTCCCAAACACTTATGTTACCAAGAACAAGTATAATCAACTGTAAATATATACATATGATTTTAAATTGGCTTGCAGGCATAATAATTGTGGAATTGTGCTTGATTGTGGGAAATTCAGTGCGTGGCGAGCCGTTGATTGATTTGGAAAATATTATTGTTATGTCGGTTTCGGTGCTGATTTTATGCGTAATTTCATTGGCAGGTTCGCTGATGCTTTTTGGTCACAAATTTCTGTCTGTTGGGTTTATAGGTATTAGTGGAGGCTTTATTGGCGGTTATTACGGCGGCAGTATGGGCGAAAACGGAAGCTTTTCTATGCAGAGTTTTACCGAGGTTGACGAAGATGTAAAGTTTATGTTTGAAAGTAATTTTCATTTGAAAGTTATGATTTTGTGTGCGGTGATTACGGCGGCGGTTTGGGTGTTTACGCTGGTTCGCTGCAAACGAAAAGATTTTTAAATACTGCGTGCGTACAACGTCCGCAGGAGAGAGGCGAATGTGAAAGATTTTCTATAGTCCGAATTTATCACCTTATTTAAATTTGTAACGTGTATTTGTGATAGTTGTAAATCGGTTTGCCTTTAAAAAGCTTGACCAAACTTTATATGGTGTTCTTTTTAAGTTTATTTATCAAATTCCAAAAATCACAAAATTCAGTTTTTAATACATATATTTCACATCTCATTGTTAGTAAAAGTTTGGATAAAATTACTCTATAAATTAAGGTTACAATCTGTTATAATATTCTATAGAAAAGAAAAGATTTGTAACCTTGCAATTACAACGGACGAACCAATGTTACAAATGGTTCGTCCTAATGTATTTTTAAAGAAAAGATGAGGTAGTATGGAAAATAAAACGATGATGCAGTACTTTGAGTGGTACTTGCCAAATAACGGCTTGTTCTGGGACAGGTGCTGTGTTCAGGCTAAAAAACTCAGAGAGAACGGAATCAATATGATTTGGCTGCCGCCTGCCTATAAGGGTGCTACCGGCAGGGACAGCGTCGGCTATGACGTTTACGATACATACGATTTGGGCGAGTTCAATCAGCGTGGCAGCGTTGCCACAAAGTACGGCACTAAGAAGCAGTATCTGAAAGCCGTCAGAACTCTGCAAAAAACAGGCATTGAAGTTTTTGCGGACGTGGTTTTGAATCATATGACGGGTGCGGACGAGGTCGAAGAAGTTTACGCTGTCGAGAATAACCCCGAAAACCGTGAGGAGGAAATCGGCGAGCTTACGAAACGTACAGTCTGGACGAAATATACGTTCCCGGGCAGAAAAGGAAAATATTCCAAATTTACGTGGAGTTACAAAAATTTCAACGGCACGGACTGGGACGAAAAGGAACAGCAGTCGGGAATTTTCCTCTTTGACGGTAAGGCTTGGAACAACGAAACAGACAACGAGTTCGCAAATTTCGATTACCTTATGGGTACCGACCTCGATATGGAAAACCCCGAAACTGTGGCGGCTGTCACCGATTGGGGCAAATGGTATCTCGATACTGTCAAGCCAAACGGTTTCAGAATTGATGCGGTCAAGCATATTCGTTTTGAGTTTTACAGAGATTGGCTGAGGGAGCTTCGCACTCACGAGGGCAGGGATTTCTTCGCTGTGGGGGAGTATTGGTCAAGTGAAATTGACAAACTCACTCACTATCTTGACGTTGTCGAGGATAGTATGTCGCTGTTTGACGTTCCGCTTCACTTCTCTTTCCAAGATGCCGCAACCTCAAACGGTCAGTACGATATGAGGGAGCTTCTCCAAAATACTCTCCTTTCCGAACGTCCCAACAATGCCGTGACGTTCGTCGATAACCACGACACACAGCCGGGACAGTCGCTTTTTTCGTTCATTCCTAATTGGTTCAAACCTATTGCCTACGCTATAATTCTGCTGAGAAACGAGGGTATTCCCTGCGTGTTCTACGGCGACTATTACGGTATTCCCAACGATAATATTCCGCCTGTTCCGTCACTGAAAAAGCTTGTGTATATCCGTAAAAAATACGCTTACGGTGAACAGGAGGATTATTTTGATGACGATTCCGTTGTTGGTTTTGTTCGCAAAGGCGACGATGAACACGAAAATTCGGGTCTTGCGGTGCTTATGACAAATGCGGAATGCGGCTCGAAAATTATGGATATCGGAAAGAAATTTGC
>CADCHW010000108.1 GCA_902801245.1 uncultured Ruminococcus sp. | reverse complement strand
GGATAAATATGCTGTTAAGAAACGAATAGGATGTAGATATGATAAAGGGCGACGAATCCCTGTTACAGGAAGTACAATTGGTCATATTATCGATTTCAACTTTTTTATATAAAAACGGTTGACAAATTTTCCGAAACATAGTATAATGATATTATTGAATGATTGCTCAATTATAACTAAGAGGAGAAATTGCTAATGGAAAAGCAACCTTCATGTGACTGTGAGGTTATCCACGAGGAGATTGTCAACAGTACAAGCGAAAAAATGTTAAGTAAAGATATGTATATAGAACTTGCCTCTTTGTTTAAGCTTTTCGGTGACGGAACAAGACTGCAAATTATGCACGCTCTTGAACATAGCGAGCTTTGTGTGTGCGATATTGCGGCACTTCTCGGACTTACGAAATCGGCTGTTTCACATCAGCTTAAGGCTCTCAGGCTTGTTAATCTTGTGAAATTCAGACGTGAGGGGCAAACGGTTTATTATTCTCTTGCCGATTCACATGTTAAGACTATTATTGATATAGGACTTGAACATCTTATGGAAGAGCGGGCAATGCCCGCAGGAGATACGTGAAGATAGTTCTTTGTTAGTCTTACTTCACGTACCCGACCAAAAATTAATGTGAAAATATAAAGTATCGGTGCAGTAGCACCGACGGAAGATTTATTACGCATATCCAACCTGAACCTTGGATATGCCGATATTCAACATTAAAAGTTGAATAGTTGAACAACTAATAATTAAAAAGGCTGTGATATTATGAAGAAAACATATATACTTGCAGGTCTTGACTGCCCCCATTGCTCCGCCGAAATCGAAAAGGACGTTTGGAAAATCAAAGGTGTCACATCTTCAAATGTTAATCTGGTTAGTCAAACTTTGACGGTCGAGCTTGACGGCAGTTACAGAGGAGATATTTACAAAGATATAGAAAAGGTCGTTCACAAGCATGAACCAGATGTTGATGTCTGTGAAAAATCCTCAAATAATAAGAAACATTCTCATGCCAAAGAACCCCAGCAAGAGCATAATCACGGCGAACACTGCGATTGTGAACACGAGCATTGCGGCTGCAAAGACGAACATTCACACAAATATCATCTCGATACGGATTCCACCGAACCGCTGCACCCTCAGAACTACCGCAAAGGCAGTGAAGAACATCACCCTTTGGAAAACAGCTTTTTCAGTGGAGATAATTCCAAAGAGAAAATATTTATCCTTCAAGGTCTTGACTGTGCCCACTGCTCCGCCGAAATCGAGAAAGACACTGTGAAGCTTGACGGTGTTACCGCTGCGACTGTTAATCTTGTCAAACAGCTTTTGACAGTCGAGTACACCGCAGATTACAAAGGCGATATTTTCAAGGATATCGAGAAAGTAGTACATAAGTACGAACCCGATGTCGAAGTTGTTGAAAAAACTGACGGAAAGTCTACAAAGACCGTTTCCGCTGAGGAAGAAAAAAAGCTGCTTAAAAAAGCTGTGAAGTCCGATAAGGGTACTGCGGTAAGGTTTGCGGTCGGTGCAGTTATTTATGGGGTCGGCTTTGTGATGTCGATTGTCGGCGGATTCGGTGACTATGTTTTACTGCCGATTTTTGTTGCGGCATATCTTGTTCTCGGATATGACGTTCTTCTGAAAGCGTTTAAGAATATCCTTAAGGGTCGTATCTTTGACGAAAATTTCCTGATGACTGTTTCTACCGTGGGTGCATTTGTTATAGGAGAATATCCCGAGGCGGTTGCCGTTATGCTGTTCTATCAGATTGGAGAGTTTTTCCAAAGTCTGGCGGTTAAGCGTTCAAGGAAGTCTATTACGGGTCTTATGGATATTCGCCCCGACAGTGCCAATGTAAAACGCAGCGGCAAGCTTTTGACGGTATCTCCCGAAGATGTGGAGGTCGGCGAAACTATCGTAATCAAGCCCGGTGAGAAAATTCCACTTGACGGTATTGTAACGGACGGTGAAGCTATGGTAAACACAACAGCTCTTACGGGTGAATCCGTACCGAGAAAGGTTAAGTCCGGTGACGCTGTGCTTTCGGGCTGCATTAACGAAAACGGTGTTCTGACGGTTAAAGTTACTAAGGAGTTTGAGGAATCAACGGCAGCGAAAATTCTCGAGCTGGTGGAAAATGCGGCAGGAAGAAAAGCTCCGACAGAGAATTTCATTACAACGTTCTCACGGTACTATACCCCCGTTGTCGTAATTATGGCGGCACTGCTTGCTATAGTTCCTCCGCTGCTGCTTGGAGGCGGCTGGGCGAAATGGGTTCGCAGGTGCTTTGTGTTCTTGGTTATTTCCTGTCCGTGTGCGTTGGTTATCTCTATACCGCTGACGTTCTTCGGCGGTATCGGTGCGGCATCTAAAAAGGGCGTTCTGGTTAAGGGCAGCAACTATCTTGAAGCGTTGAACGCAGTTGAAACTATAGTGTTCGACAAAACAGGTACGCTTACAAAGGGTGTATTTGAAGTTACCGATATTGCTGCGGCTGACGGATTTTCGGACAGTAAACTTCTGGCATTTGCGGCTAAGGCGGAGAGTATGTCGAATCACCCTATCGCACGTTCTATTGTCCGTGCTTACAAAAAGGATATCGACAAGAACTCTGTTAAAAATTACTCGGAAATTTCGGGTCACGGTGTGAGTGCGGTTATTGACGGTCACAATGTTCTTGCAGGCAACGAAAAGCTTATGGTTAAGAACGGCATTGAATTTAAGAAATCCGATAAAATCGGCACTGTAGTGTACGTTGCTGTTGACGGAAAAGTCGCAGGCTGCATTGTCATTTCGGACGAGATAAAGAGCGACAGCAAGTCGGCTGTTAAGGGTCTTAAAAAGCTTGGAATCGCAAAAACTGTTATGCTTACGGGCGACAGCACCGTGATTGCGGAATCGGTTGCCGCCGAGGTTGGTGTTACGGAGTACTATGGAGAGCTTCTCCCCGACCAAAAGGTTTTGGAGCTGGAACGGCTTGACGGTGAGAAATCGGCAGGTAAAAAGCTTGCGTTTGTCGGTGACGGCATTAACGACGCACCTGTACTGGCTCGTGCAGATGTGGGAATAGCTATGGGGGCGTTGGGCTCGGACGCTGCGATTGAAGCCGCCGATGTGGTTCTGATGACTGATGAGCCGTCAAAGCTTATTGACGCAATTAAGGTTGCTAGATATACAAAGAAAATTGTTATGCAGAATATAGTATTTGTAATTGCGGTTAAGGTACTGTTTCTGGTGCTGGGTGCGTTCGGCATTGCCGGAATGTGGGAGGCTGTTTTCGGTGATGTCGGGGTTATGATTATTGCGGTTATTAATTCTATGAGGATTTTGAGGGTTAAAAGTTAAAATAAGGAATTATCGATAAATTACTTATGCATTATTGAAGGGAAAATAGTGTAATTCCAGTTTCCGCAAAAGTTATTTCTAATGATATTTACATCTTTTAGTT
>CADCHW010000107.1 GCA_902801245.1 uncultured Ruminococcus sp. | reverse complement strand
ATCGAAATAATATCTTTCTGTGAAAATTAAAATAGGCAACAGCGTAGCGAATTGCCGGTCTAAGAAAGATATTGGACGATTTTAAATTCAACCGTACAGATAGAAAATTTTTATATCTAGGGTACGATTTAAAAATTCCCGATTAAAGCTTACGATTGGTCGGGTTCAGAAAGTCAGAATTTAAGACGACTATCTTCACGTATAAAAAACGTGTTAGACAAAGGAAAGAAAAGGAAAGAATTTATGGATAATGAATTGAAACAGGAGGCTGCTGTGGATTCCGGAAAGTCCGCCGCAGCTAAATCAAAAAAGAAATCTTCCGAATATTCAAAGAGCTTGGGCGGCGAGAAAGCTCAGACAAAAAAATCCGCCGAAAATTCGCAAAACACTGCCTTAAAAAAATCTTCCGAAAAAAGTTCTGCTTCATCTCCAAAAATTACCTCTGCAAAAGAACATTCGTCCTCTGAGAAAACTTCTCCCCCGGCAAAACAAAATTCCAAGCAAAAAATCAATTCCGTCAAAAAAATTGAACCGGAATATTCCGAAGATAAAGAGTTTGACGAATATGATGATGACGAAGATTACGATGATGAATACGAAGAGTATGAAGACGAATACGATGAGTATGATGATGACGACGAATACGATGACGAGGACTACGAAGAAGATGATGACGATGAAGACTACGATGATGACGAAGTAGCCGCCGAAGAACATTCCGAAACGGTTGTTTCAGGAACAAATGTTTCCGATGAAAAGCCCGAAAAGAAAAAACGCCGTCCGCTTATGGTTGCAATTCCGATTGTAACAGCGGTTGCAATTCTTACGGCAGGTGTTATCGTTTCTTCAAACGCACTCGGAATTTTTGATTCCGCAAAGCATGAAGCCTTTATTGCCACAAAACAGAGCAATGCAAATTTATCAAGTCCGCAGGGTAAATTTTTGGAGGGCATTTCCGTTCAGGGAGTTGACCTCGGCGGCAAAACTATGACGCAGGCTAAAGAACAGCTTGGGGTCGAAGAATCAAAATTAATTCCGTCAATTAACTATACGCTCACTTGTCACGACAAAATTGTATATCTCACGGAAGATGATTTTGAGTTTGACTTTGACACTGTTAAAGTGCTGAACGAAGCATATGAGTACAGCGAGTATATGCGTGAAATTCTAATGGATAAGGGTCGTGCAAATCTTAAGGAGTCGGAAAAAAAGGACTACTCCATTACAATGACATTCAAAGAGGATTCCATTAAAACAACGTGTGAGCAGGTTGCCAAAAAGGTTGACGTTGAAATGGAAGACGCCCACGTTACAAATATCGATACGGAAAAGGATTATCTTCCCGATATGTTTTCCTTTGCGGAGGGTGTTGTCGGTTACAGCGTTGATGTTGACGACCTTGTAACGCAAATCAAAACGCTAAAAAATAATAATAATTTCACTGCCGACATCACGGGTAAAATGGAGGTTGTAGAGCCGAAAACAAATCTTGAGGATTTGCTTAAAAATCTTGTGCTTATTTCAAAGTACGAAACTTACTCTGGCAACACGTGGGCAGGAAATATGAATATGACTGTCGCAATGCAGAGTATGACAGGTTCGATTATTAAACCCGGCGAGGTATTTTCATTCAACGGAAAAACAGGCGACAGTAACCTTACCGAAAACGGATACTATTCGGCAGGCGTTATTGTAAACGGTGCGTCGGCGAACGGTGTCGGCGGCGGTATATGTCAGGCGGCAACCACAATTTACAATGCCGCTATCCGTGCAGGAATGACTGTTGTCGAGCGTGAGCCGCACACTTGGCCGTCAACGTATGTTCCGGTTGGAATAGACTCGGCTATCGATTACGGCAGTATCGATATGAAATTCCGCAACGATACAGACCATGAAGTTTATCTTATCTGCTATATGGAGGGTGCAACTCTTCATGCGTATATCTATGGCTACAAGCCTGCCGACTTTGATGAGATTGTTGTTTCCTCTTGGTTTACGGGAGCTTCGGGTGTGGGCTTCGGTGCAAGTGCGAGCCGCCATTACTACAAGGACGGTAAAATTGTAAAGACAGAGAATTTGCCCGATTCGTTCTACAGCAACGGCGGCGGTTCGAGCTACGCTTACGAAGAACCTCCGGCAAACTATGTTTTTGACAGAGTTTTCACCGATAAACAGGCAACTAAGCTTGCAGCTAAAATTGCTGAGGAAAATAAAACCAAAGCCACAAAGAGTACAGATACGGATAAAAGCACCGACAGCGAAAAGGCTAAGTCTTCGGATAAGGACAGCGACAACTCCGACAGCACTGCTACAAACGATGTTGCGAACAATGACTATGCCAATGCTTTAACAGACACATTTACAGACGAAGCCGTAACGGCAAATGCGGTTATAGAAGATTATACGGAGGACTATACGGAAGATTATACAGACGATTATACAGACGATACGGTTGTTACAGATGATACAGTAATCACCGACGAATCGATTGAGGACGAGCCGACAGAGATTGTCGAGGAAACTTACACCGACGACAGTTTATAATTCGTAATTATGTAAAAGTTAGTTTGTTTTTTCGGTCGGGATTGTTAAATGTGCAAGTTCATTAAATAAAATATATCCACATACTTTCACCGATATGGTTGAGTATGTGGATTTTTTAATTCCTAGTGATTTTAAAAAATTAAAGTGTTTTTATTTTGCAAAAAACTTGATATTCCGAATATTATATGATACAATAAAATATAGAAAACAACAAAGAAAGATGTGATTGCAATGAGCAGTAAAACCAAGGCAAACGAGGAATACAAAGACAGACTT
This sequence comes from uncultured Ruminococcus sp., assembly GCA_902801245.1. Lineage (GTDB taxonomy): Bacteria > Bacillota > Clostridia > Oscillospirales > Acutalibacteraceae > RUG592. Next base: position 771 of record CADCHW010000107.1, on the reverse strand, counting down.
TTCAAGTTTCTCTTTGGAAATCCCGAAAATAAAGAATGGACGCTGAGTCTGTACAATGCAATCAACAACACGTCTTACGACAACCCCAATGATATCGAGCTGACCACCATAGAAGACGCTGTGTATATGAGTATGAAAAACGATGTTTCGTTTCTTTTTAAAGATGTTATGAACTTATATGAACAGCAGTCAACTTTCAACCCGAATATGCCTATGCGATTCTTGATATATGCAGGAATGATATACAACCAATATACCGAAAGCAACGATTATCACAAGTTCAGTTACAAGCAGCAAAAAGCTCCGACCCCGAGATGTATATGTTTTTACAACGGTATTCCGAACAAGGACGATAAAATGATACTCAAGCTGAGTGATTCCTTTGAACCGGGTTCAAAGCCGGATATTGAGGTAACCGTTACAATGATAAACATTAATTACGGTCACAACAGAGAGTTAATGGAGGTATGCAGACCGCTGAAAGAGTATTCGTGGTTTGTAGACAGAGTTCGCAACAATCAAAAGCAATATGAAAAAAAGGACAATGAAAGTCTTAAAAAGTCAATTAGTGACGCAATTAACGAGTTAGACGATGATTCGCTTATCAAACCGTTTTTATTGAAGAACAAAGCGGAGGTGGAAAATATGTGTATTACCGAGTATAACGAAGAAAAAACTCTTTCCCAGCTTGAAGCAGATGTCAGAGAAGATGCTTTGGCGGAGGGAATAGAAATAGGCAGGAAAGACGGAATAGAAATAGGCAGAAAAGAC
>CADCHW010000106.1 GCA_902801245.1 uncultured Ruminococcus sp. | reverse complement strand
AAAAAAAAAACACAGGGAGTATCAAGCAAGACATGAATATTTTTGATGAAGAAAAATTTGTGCAATTTATTACAGAAAACCCTCTCAACTTTTCCGAAAAGCGTATAAAAACAGCAAAAGATGATTTTTATTCGGAAAGAAACGGTTTGATTACAGATGAATTGGCTGAATTTATTCTCTGGAAAAAAGGTCTTCCTGCAAGATATGAACACTTCGGAAATTTTCTTCTGCCTTACATTCAATCGAATGATTGGAAATCGATTCTTGAAGTGGGATGCGGAGAAGCATTTTTACTTTCAAAACATCTGCATAATCAGTTAAAAGGAAAGACATCTTTCACAGCTGTTGATATATGTGAATTTACAGACGAAGCTCCAAAGATAAAGCTCATTCGTACTGAATTCACCGGAACAGAAAACCTCTCTCAATATGACGCAGTAATTGCACAGGAACCGTGTGATGCAGCAGAACGAATAATCAAAGTCTGCACAGAACAAAACAAACCGTTCTTTGTAATCCTTTGCGGAGTACCTCACAGAAGACTTACCGGCGAGTTGGACGATGATGTACACCAATGGTATGATTATCTTTTGGAAACGTATCCGAACTGTAAATTTAAAATCTGGCGAAACGGCTGTTTCTCATCAGGCTGCATCTATTCAGAAAAAGGATTTGGAACACACCACGGAGAAGGTCCGCTATCCGATAAACAGGATATTTCATAGTAAATCCCCATGCCTTGAAGGCACCACCATAAATGAAACCGAATAGTTACTCTAATAATCACACAAAGTAGTAGCCAAAAAGCAGATAATTTGTTATAATGAATACAACGGTTAAAATCGACTGTCGTTTTGGGCAAGCAGCTCGTATAGTAAATTGATTTAAGACTTCCTCATTTGCACCACCACCTGTCCAGTCTACAAAGACAGAAGGACGTACAGTAAAATAATAAGAGATAGGAAGTCGAGCCGTAAATTTTTTATGAGGTGAATCATAAATGGAAAAGGTTTACGACAAATGCTGTGGTATTGATGTACACAAAAAAATTATTGTAGCTTGTTTTGTATATGGTCGCAAACAAGAAATAAAAGAGTTTGGAGCAACAACAAGGGAATTATTAGAGTTATCAGATTGGCTGCAAAAAGGTGGATGTGAAATTGCAGCAATGGAAAGCACGGGTTCATATTGGAAACCACTGTACAATATATTAGAATCTGTTGGTTTGAAAGCAATTGTAGTTAATGCACAACACATGAAAGCAGTTCCGGGCAGAAAAACAGATGTAAAAGATGCTGAATGGATAGCAGATCTTCTCAGACATGGTTTGTTAAAGGCAAGTTACATTCCAAGTAAGGAACAAAGAGAACTCAGAGAACTTGTGGGTTACAGAAAAAGTCTGGTAGCCGATAAAACAAGAGAATTGAATCGACTTCAAAAGATGCTTGAAGGAGCAAACATAAAATTATCCGGAACAGTATCTTCTATTGACGGGAAAAGTGCCAGGAATATTTTGAAACTTCTTGTTCAAGGGGAGAAAATTGATGTAAGCAAGTTGGAAGAATTGAAGAATCAGAAATTGATTGCCTCAAATCTTAAAGCGAGTTATGAACAACTAGCAGAAGATTTGAATGGAGTTATGACTAAGTTACAGCGTCAGATGATGAAAGAACTTATTTCACATATAGATGAACTTGATAAGCACATCGAAAATCTTAATGAGCAAATAGATGATCATATGAATCTTGATGAGAAGAAAGCCGTAAATGAGATCAAAAAAGTCACCGGAATCGGAGAAGATGGAGCAAAAGCTATTGTAGCAGTAATTGGCACTGATATGGATAGATTTCCAACAGATGCTCATCTTGCTTCGTGGGCGGGTCTTTGTCCGGGCAATAATGAGAGTGCAAAAAAGCGACGATCAGGAAAAACAACAAAAGGAAATAAGTTGTTAAGAACTACGCTTGTTGTTTGTGCTCATGCAGCTGTTAAGGTGAAATCATCGTATTTTTACGCTCAGTTCAAAAGAATAAGTGCTCATCGTGGTAAAAAACGGGCATATGTTGCAGTTGCTCATTCCATGCTTATCGCTATCTATCATATTTTAAAAGATGGAATAGAATTTGAAGATTTAGGTTCTGAATACTATAATCAATTTAATAAGGAAAGAAAGATTAATGCTTATCTGAAAAAGTTGAAAAATTTAGGTTGGGAGTTGCCAACGACCATAATGGCATAATCCTTACTATTTCATAATTTTAAAAAAAATCCTAATTTTTAGGATAGGGATTTTGTGCCCTTTTTTAGGTAGAGTTAGCCATAGGTTTCACAGTAAAATGAACCTGTTCAAGCTCCTTATCGGGAATAACAAGCTCCTCTTTCAGCCTGTCCGCCTGCTTCTGCTTGCTTGCAGCCGTGATGAAATTTCTCTCTCTGCCCCAACGCTTCTGCTGCTCGACAATTCCCTCTATGCGTGAGATTTCCTTAATTTGATTTTCATACTGCTGTTCTATCATCTCCTGCTGTTTACGCTTTTTCTCCATAAACACGGAGTAATTTCCTATGTACATCTGTGACTTTCCATGTTCAATTTCAAGTGTTTTATTAGTCACCGAATCAAGAAAATATCTGTCGTGCGACACAACAAGCACCGTACCCCGATACTCCTTTACAAAGCTTTCAAGCCAGTTCACCGCAGATATGTCCAGATGATTTGTCGGCTCGTCCAGAAGAAGAATGTCGGCACCGCTCAGCAGGAGCTTTGCCAGAGAAAGCTTCGACCGCTGACCGCCGCTCAATCTTTCCGTCGGCATATAGAATTCATCATCTGTAAAGCCCAGACCGTTCAAAGCCGCTCTTGTACGGCTGACATACGTCAAGCCGCCGTCACGTTCAAAGCGTTCACGAATTTTAAACTGTTCGGCAACAAGCTCATCGGTATCCCCGATGTTATTTTCAATCATAAACGATATTTCGTCAAGCCTTTTTTCGTCTTTGATAAGCGGCTCAAAAATACTCAGAAGCTCACTGTAAACCGTTCTGTCGGGCGTGGAACAGCTGTGCTGCTCCATATAGCCGAACGTAAGATTTTTCTCCTTTGAAACGCCGCCGCCGGACGGGTCAAGCTGCCCCGTAATTATTTTAAAAAGAGTAGTTTTGCCGACACCGTTTGCACCGATTAGTCCGACCTTGTCACCCTTTTCAAGATGAAATGATATATTTTCAAAAATCTTTCTCTCAACAAATATTTTTGAAAGATTGCTAACAGTCAAAACAGCCATAAAATTTATACCTCTATCAATATCCAATAATATACAGCATTGCAAAACATACAATATGATACATATTAAGCAATAAATATACCGCCACACCGAAAAGAGCAATATTATTTGACACCAGAACCTGCCCTTTGTCCGCATCTTTTGCCTTTGAAAGAGCAAAAAGAATAAACGCAAGCGGAAGCAGAATCTTCAACGCAAAACCCAGAACAGGGCTTGCAATCACGCTGCGCATAAGAGGATTGGCCTCTTCAAAATACCCCGTAGACAGCAAAGCAAGCGTACATACCCAATCGGACATATTAAGCATAAAAAGCAGGAACAATCTTTTCTTAGTGCATAAAACAGTATCATTTTTCAGTATACTCATAAAACCACCTCACAAGGATTATTCCCCACTCGGAGGCGGAT
>CADCHW010000105.1 GCA_902801245.1 uncultured Ruminococcus sp. | reverse complement strand
GACTGCGGCGAAAAAGTCTATCAAAACAATAAGCCCAATTATTAACATAAATTGCCGTGATATAAAATCAAACTTTACACATTATTAAAATTCAAAAACAAATTTTAAATTTTAATGAAATCTATTGAACACCTCCGCAACTTAGTATATAATAATATTATACACAATAAAAAGGAGAATGTAGATGACTATGCAATTATCTTTTAAGAAATTTAAAAAGTACTTAGTTTATCCGATAGTGCTGTGCATGATTTTGAATTTATGCTCATGCGGTATTAAGCAGCAGATTAACGATCCTACCTATAATACATCATCTGTTGATTCATCTTCTTCGGAAGACGAATACGAAGATAACACCGATACGGATCTTTCTCTTTCGGAGTTCTTTGAAAACAGCGAGGATACCTATTGGCCGGAAAATCCGAATGCTGAATCAAAAAGCTCGGACAGCGAAAATAAATCTTCCGATACTTCAAGCAAGTCTTCGGATACGGCTTCAAGTAAGTCAACGGATAAAACGTCAAGCGATACGGCTTCAAAATCCGCTGTATCTTCCACAGCTTCAACCACTTCGACTGCGTATATCGTACCCACTCCGAACACAACTATCACTACCTACGTAACAGACGAGCAAACGGACACCGATACAGATACAAGTACAGCAAGCAGCAGTACATCATCTGCAAACAGCAGTTCAGCCGTTGTCAGCACACCCGAGCCTGTAAACAGAAACGGCAATAAGCTTATTGTTATAGATGCAGGTCATCAGCAGACACCCAACACGGATCAAGAGCCTATAGGACCGGGAGCTTCCGAAACTAAGATTAAAGTAAGCGGCGGCACACAGGGTACTTCAACAGGAATTCCGGAGTATCAGCTTGTTCTTGACCTTTCATTGCAGCTTCAAAGCGTTTTGGAAGCACGTGGTTATGAGGTTGTTCAGATCAGAACATCTAATGATGTGAATATCAGTAACGTTGAGCGTTCACAGATTGCAAATAATTTAGGTGCAGACGCTTTTATAAGAGTTCATGCCAACGGTGACGAAGATTCAAACGTGAACGGTGCATTGACAATCTGTCAAACACCCAACAATCCTTACAACGGAAATTTGTATTCACAGTGTAGAGCTTTGGCATCATATGTTTTAGATGAACTCGCCAATGCAACGGGCTGTAACAAAAAAAGTGTTTGGGAAACAGATACAATGACCGGTATAAACTGGTCGCAAGTTCCCGTAACTATTGTAGAGGTTGGATATATGTCTAATCCTCAGGAAGATGAACTTATGGCTACTCCCGAATATCAGGCTTTGATAGTTGAAGGAATAGCTAACGGCATAGACAGATTTTTCAGTGAATAATCTAAATTGATTAACGGAATATGATTAAAAAATCCCCCGAGCTTTTTAAGGTTCGGGGGTACATTTCGTGATTATTTTCAATACAAAAAGGTATGAAGAAATGTGTAAATAGGTATGCTTTTTATTGACTATGTAAACTAGCGTCTTTTAAATAGTGCTACAGGTATTAAAACCCAGCCCAATAAAGTACCCATAATAACTCTTTTCATAAAAATGCCTGTCCATGTTCCGATTAAAACCGAATTTGCATAAATTGTCTTTCCTGTTGCCCAATAGCCTAATGCCATATAAATTATTATTAAAATCATATAAATCCTCCTTTTTATAAAACCTTTTACGACATACTCTGTACATAATCTACTTTGCATAAACAATAAAATTCTGTATTTCTTATATTATAAATTATACACCTTATTCTGAAAGAATGCGACCTTTTTCAGTGGTCAATTTATTTTTTCGCATTTTTCAATAAGCTTCACACCGCCGAAAGAATAGCTTACTATAAAAACTTCCCGATTAAAAACAACCTTTGGTCGGGTTTGTGAAGTCAGAATAAAAACGTGTTAAAAAAGGGTTGATTATTTTAGGGTTATATAATATAATTAAAGTATACGGTTTATATCGAAAGAGAGGTAGCTTTGATGCAAAAGGAAGAACTCATACTTATTCTGGATTTCTGCGGTCAGTATAATCAGCTTATCGCAAGACGTGTCCGTGAATGTAACGTTTACTGCGAAATCGTTCGTCATGACATTTCAGCGGAGGAGGTTAAAAGCAGAGGGGCAAAGGGCGTAATTTTCACAGGCGGTCCTGCAAGTGTTTACGGAGAAAATGCTCCCAAATGTGACCCGGAGATTTTCAACATCGGTATTCCAGTTTTGGGAATTTGCTACGGTATGCAGATTATGACGCATACTCTCGGCGGAAACGTTGAAAAAGCCGACAAGAGAGAGTATGGCGAAACAGATGTTAATTTCAGCCAATCACAGCTTTTTGACGGCTTCGGAGATAAGAATGTTTGTTTGATGTCGCATACGGACTATGTTGATTCACTGCCCGAGGGATTTGAAAAAATTGCCTATACGGAGTCGTGTCCGTTTGCAGGAATTGAAAACAAGGAGAAAAATTTCTACGGAATACAGTTCCACCCCGAGGTTAATAACACAGCCAACGGCATTAAGATTATAGATAACTTTGTGAAAAAGATTTGCAATTGCAGCGGCAGTTGGAAAATGTCTTCATTTGCAAAGGAAACCGTTAAGGCACTCAAAGAAAAAATAGGTGACGGCAAGGCACTTTGTGCATTGTCGGGCGGAGTGGATTCGTCGGTTGCGGCGGCACTGCTTAACGAGGCTATAGGAGAAAATTTGACTTGTATTTTCGTTGACCACGGACTTTTGAGAAAGAACGAGGGCGATGAGGTTGAAGAGGTATTCGGAAAGAGGTTCAAGTCGAAGTTTGTGAGAGTTGATGCTGCGGAGCGTTTCCTGAGCAAGCTTGCAGGTGTGGACGACCCCGAGAAGAAGCGTAAGATTATAGGTGAGGAGTTCATTAAGGTTTTCGAGGAAGAAGCAAAGAAAATCGGTGCAGTGGACTACCTTGTTCAGGGTACAATTTACCCCGATGTTGTCGAGAGCGGAAAAGGTATTGGTGCAACTATTAAGAGTCACCACAATGTAGGCGGACTGCCTGATTATGTTGATTTTAAGGAGATTGTCGAGCCGCTTCGTGATTTGTTTAAGGACGAGGTTAGAAAGGTAGGAAGAGAACTGGGTATTCCCGATTATCTTGTTGACCGTCAGCCGTTCCCGGGTCCGGGACTTGCAATTCGTGTTATCGGCGATATTACTAAAGAAAAGCTTGATATTCTCAGAGATGCAGATTATATTTTCCGTGAGGAAATGGAGCGTGACGGTATTAATAAGCAGGCAAATCAATATTTTGCAGCTTTGACTAATGTGAAGAGTGTAGGCGTTATGGGTGATTACAGAACTTACGACTATATGATTGCTCTTCGTGCCGTTACTACCGTTGACTTTATGACTGCTACTTTTACTAAGATTCCGTATGAAACTTTGGAAAGAGCTTCTTCGAGAATTGTTAATGAGGTTAAGCATGTTAATAGGGTTGTTTATGATATTACTAGTAAGCCGCCGGCTACTATTGAGTATGAATAGTTGACAGAAGTCCGAAAAGCCTGATTTTATGAGGGTTTTTCGGGCGTTTATTTTTGTTCTGGTTCTACTCTGGTTCTAAAATTTTTCGGAAACCGCATGAACAGCGGTGGTTTTCCGAGTGCCTTTTTTACAAAAATCTAATTTTGAAATCCTTTT
>CADCHW010000104.1 GCA_902801245.1 uncultured Ruminococcus sp. | reverse complement strand
TTGGTTCGGGTCTTTACCCTTTGACACCGTGAGAATAATTTCACTGCCGTCCGCAAGTTCGCTGTCGGGTTCGGCACTCTGTGTAATGATACAACCCTCTGCGATTACGCTGTCGTAACTTTCCTCAATTGTCACAGCAAAACCCAGTTCTTCAAGTTTCGCTTTTGCTTCTTCAAGCTCCATTCCCAAAATGTTCGGTACAACCGTTTTTTCTACGGAACTGACCGAAACAGTTATTACGGTATTTTTGGGAACAACCGCACCGCCGTCTATATCCTGTGTAAGAATATAATTTTCGGAAATTTCCTCTGATATTACCTTTTCGCCGATAACCATAAGAAGATTTCTCTCCGAAAGTGCTGCTTCTCCGTCCGTTACTTCACGGCTTATAACGGGCGGAACTCTCGTTTGACCCTCCGGGATTTCATTACTGACCACTTCAGGCTTGGGAATAATAACCCCTGTTACCAAAAGCACTATGAACACAATCAAACCAACCCCCGCTGTCGGAATTGTAATCTTCGCCCACAAGGGCCATGTCAAAGGGTCGATCTTCTTAATTTTCAATGTTTCCATATCGGGGGTTCTGTCCTCAATGCGAACATTCAGAGCGTTTAATATTGCCGTTTCGACATTCGTGTCAATATCTCTGACATACTTTCTTATCGGGGGTAAAGTGTCCTTGCCCTTGTTCTCAAAGTATGCTCGCCGCTCCAGTGCGTCGGGCGGTGTGTGTCCCGTTATCATTTTGTACATAGTAGCCGCAACCGCATAAACGTCCGTGTGTGAACCTTGGTCGCCACGGCTTCTGTACTGCTCCTCGGGAGAATATCCCGGCTTAATCATAACCGTCAATGAACGGCTGTGGGTTGCGGTCGCATAACGTGCCGCTCCGAAGTCAATCAGTTTGACATCTCCCCTCTTTGTTATGAAAACATTATCGGGGGCAATGTCACGGTGAATAATCCCGTGCTTATGAACGTTCTTTAACGAACCGATTACAGGCTTCATCATTTCAATCGCTTTATCGGACGGAATTTTCTTTTCTCTTTCCAGATAATCGGCAAGAGTTTCGCCGTCAAGATATTCCATAACTATGTATGCCGTATTGTTCTCTTCAAAGGTATTGAAACCTTTACAATACCCTCTTCCGAATGGAACTTTGCAAGCTTTTTCGCTTCGTCCGTAAACTTGTTTAAGCCGTCAATAAACTGTTCGTGCTTGTTACCTCCGAAAATAGTTACATTCGTCTGACCCAACATTCTTGTTGCAAACTCGCTCGGCAGGTACTCTTTAATCGCAGTCTTAAATTGCAGAACACAGTCATAAGCGATATATGTAACACCGAATCCGCCGTAGCCAATCACTTTACCGACAATATATCTTTCATTGAGAAGTACTCCCGGAAACAAATGAATAGGACTTTCCGGCGGTGTGTCTTCAACATATCCGCAGTACGGGCAAGTATGCAAGTCATTGTCGTAATGCTCCATACAGCCTTTCACCTCTTATTCAAAAATATAAATATCTTTATTATCAAAGAATCCCTCAAATTCGTAATTCAACTCTGCATACTGAACCAAAATATTATCATTAATCGGGAAACTCTCGTTCCTGCTCTGCATATAAATACTATCCTGTGATGATTTATTAAGCATAAACTTCAAAAATCGTTCCGCTGCCTTGTTGGAATTTTTATCAACATCATTCGCCGCCCAAATATTACCGTATTTACAATAAACTTTATCCGCACTAAACGGAATTACCGTATATTGTGCAGGCATTTTATCCCGCACTTTAAAGAAATTACTGCTCTGTGTGCCGAAAAAGTCAGTTTCCTTTTCGGAAAATTTTTCAAAGGCAGAATCGTCATAGTAACCGCCTGCACCCGACATAGTACCCGATATACCCTTGAAATCCGTCGCAAACTTATGACCCTCGGGAATATCATTCACGGAAGATATTTTCATATCGGAGAAATCATCGTTCGACTTTCTCGCAAACATAATCGGAGTTGTAAAGCCCAGCGGAAGATAATCGTAACTTCCGTAATACTCCCCTGCCTGACCCAAAAGCGAACACTCCTTTGCCTCCTCCGAAGAGTAAATTTTTTCAAGCGACAGGTGTTGCAGCTTGGAATCGGTACTGTTGACATACTCGTAAATGTTCGGCTGTACATCGCTGTTCTTGAGCTTGTTAATATATTCCCTCTCTTCAAAGCCTTCTACTTTAACTGTAACATTGGGATAAGATACGTTGAAACTCTTTATAATTTCATTGTAAGCCTTAAGCTCACCGTTGTCAAGAGTTTCCTTGTAAGTTGCGGACTTTTCTTTATCGCCGGGAATCAGATTATCATCACTGCCGGTCTTGCAGTACCACATTGTAATCGTACAATCGGGGAGAGTGTTTTCGTCCTTTACTCTTTCATATTCCGTCATACTGACGGAAATACCCGTAACCAGCACAGCCACGGCAACCGCAATACCTGCAAAACGCTTGCGGTTTCGCTTCTTCTTCTCGACTGCCACCGGAACAACAGCCTTATCCTGATGTAAAGCCGACAGAAACTCCCGAACATTCGCAAACCTCAGACTTATATCAATTGCCATAGCTTTCATAATTACATTGCTTAAGTACTCGGGGATATTCGGGTTGAGCTTGTGCGGATAAAACAGATTGTCGTTAATCTTGCGGTTGGTCGATTCCTCGGGACACTGACCTGTAAGAATGTAATACAGCGTTGCACCGAGAGCGTAAATATCCGTCCACGGACCTTGCTTGTTAATCTGCTCGTACTGCTCGGGCGGTGCAAAACCCGGCTTAAGAATGACGGTAAGCTGACGGTTTTCGTCACGTGCAAACCTTGCCGCACCGAAGTCAATTAATTTTATTTTGCCGTCGTTACACATAAAAATATTATCGGGACTTATATCCCTGTGGATAATTCCCTGTTCATGCAGTTTACCCAGAGCATTCGCAACGTCCTCGGCAATTTTCACGGCTAACTCCGGAGAAACTATATCGCCGTTTTTGTGAAGATACTTGTTAAGCCCCTGACCCTCAAGAAACTCCATAGAGATATATGCGGTGTTGTTCTCCTCAAAAAACTCAAAGACATTTACAATGTTCTGTTCCGAATTGAACTTAGCCATATTTCGGGCTTCGTCAATAAAACGCTCCTTGAAGAAATAGAACTCGCTCTCCCTCTTCTTCGCATAAACAAACAACTCGGGCGAACCGGGATTTCTGCTTGCAATGCCGCTCGGATAAAACTCCTTGACGGCTATAACCGAATCAAGCTTAGTATCGTAAGCCTTGTATGTAATTCCGAATCCTCCGAAACCTATTGCTTCACCGATAATATATCTTTTCTCCAAGAGAGTTCCCGGATAAAGATAATACGCTTCTTTCGGGGGATTTCCCTCTTTATATCCGCAGTTAGGGCAAAACAGAAAATCGTCTTCCGAAATTTTAAAACAGTTGTTACATCTTTTCATAAATATTTCCTCCTCAAAAAATTAACCTTTATACACAATGGCAATTGCACTGAAATTATCCATATCCGTACCCTCGCTGTTTTTCCTTGCCGTTTCGACCATATGAGCAAGCCACGCATCGGAGTTTTCGGTTTTCTTCAAAGCTTTGCACATCTCTTTCTCCGTGACAGGCTCCCAGAAACCGTCCGTACACATCAACAAAGCGTCGCCGTTATGAAGCTCCCCCACATCGGAAACCTCATACTTGTTATTCTCCCATTCAACTCCCATAACTCTCAAAAGTTTGTTTCTGTCAGGGTGTCTGCGAATGTGCTTTTCCTTGATGTCACCTGCCATAACAAGCATTTGCGGTACACTGTGGTCGATAGTGCGTTCGTGAACCTTGCCTTTCTTGAAACAATAAACCCTCGAATCCCCGATATGTGCATACCTGTACTTGTTGCCGCAAATAACAAGCACGGTAGCGGTGGTCTTCATCTCAAACCTAGCACCTATTCTCTTTTGCTCGACAAGCAAACCGTTCTGAGCCTTATCGAGAACATCGGCGAAAAATGTATCGGCATTGCGTGAAAACTTAAAATACTCTATTACAAATTCCGTAACGAATTTAGACGCTAAATCGCCCTTGCCGTGACCTCCTAAACCGTCACATAGAACAAAACAATAAGTACCGTTTTTCTCTGCAAATGCAATGCTGTCTTCATTTACTTCTCTATTTCCGCAATCTGTAAATAAACTATATTCTATATTCATAATGTTGTTCATTCCTTTTTATTTAATATTTTTGTAAATTAGGCAAAATTTTCCTATATTAAATTCTACTACTTGTTCACATAAATGTCAAGTAATATAAAAATCCCATTGTCACAATTTATCAATATTATTAATTGATACGTGACAATGGGATATATTAATTTTTAATTGTTATTTTCCTGATTAATCCTGAAGCAAAGCTGCATAAGACTGTCGCTCAGGTGAACGTTTTCAACTATAACATTTTTAAACTTCATATTCAAATCGTAATGACTGAAATTCCAGAAGCTTCTTACACCGAGATTATAAAGTCTTTCCGACAGCTCCTCAACCGCACTTTTCGGCACACAGAGAATTGCAGTAACAACAGAATTATTATTGCAGAAATTTTCTATATCATCTGTGTGACGAATATTTATTTCTCCTATTTTACTGCCGATTTTGTTTTCGTCCTTATCAAACACTCCGACCAAATCGAAACATCTGTTTTCAAAAATAACCTGATTTGCGATAGCCGTTCCGATGTTGCCTGCACCGACAAGTATAGCCGGATAGTGGCATTTGATACCGAGAATATTCTCGATTTCATCTCGCAGCTCCGCCACACTGTAGCCGATACCCTGCTGACCGAACTCGCCGAAGCAGTTAAAATCCTGCCGAACCTGCGAAGCGGTGGAACGCATTCTTTTGGCAAGTTCATTTGAGCTGATACGGGTTATACCCTGTTTATCAAGCTCACGCAAAAATCGGTAATATCTCGGAAGCCGTCTTATAACCGATGAAGAAATATTTTCTCTTTTCGCCATTCCCCCACTCCTTTTTTTAACACGTTTTTTTAATACGTGAAGATAGTTTATTTTATCCATAAGGAATTGTGCATAAATAATCAATACAAATCATCTTGCAAATAATATCTCATTATGTTATCATTAACAATAGGGAGATGATAACATAATGGAAAAG
>CADCHW010000103.1 GCA_902801245.1 uncultured Ruminococcus sp. | reverse complement strand
AGACCCTCCCATATGTCTACAGATATTATACCCTATTCTTTTAAAAATAGCTATATATTTTTTGTAAATTGTTTAATTTATTTTGAAACAGTTCCTTAGGTTTGAGTGTGAATAGTAACATTATGACAGTTTTCAAATGTAAGATGTACGGAACAGATTTGAATCTTGTTGATTAATTCAACGGTTGTTGAATGTGAATATTGTGGAACAAATCAAACAGACTTCGCTTTGAAAATGAGTTTGATAAAGCTTCGGGAGTATTCGAGAGCATAGTTTCTGAGTATCTCGAAGAAGCTGAGGCTTACTTGGGCTTATGCCTATGTAAGTACGGCATTGAGTATGTTGACTACCTTGCGACAGCGAAGAAGATGCCGACCTGTCACAGAACGTCATACGACAGTATTTTTAATGACAGCAATTTTGAAACGGCACAGGAGTATGCGTTGTCGCAAGAAAGGTCTATCGTGAAGAAACAAAGGAGATTGACAGATTACAAAAGTCTATCCTTGATATCGCTCAGAATGAATTTTTTTCTTAAAACATTTCCGGTTCTATTCTGGTTCTACTTTTTTTCAAAACGTGGTAGAATATGTGGAAATAATGCCTAAAAAAGACTAATTAGCCCCTAAATATACTCATTTACACGGTAGAAAAATTTGTTGCTATTGAGTATGAATAGTTGACAGAAGTCCGAAAAGCCTGATTTAATGCGAGCTTTTCGGACTTCGATTTTTTCATTGGTGCTCATTTGGTGCACAAATTTAAATTTCTAAATACTTACACCGCAGCGATAACATATTCCATATCCGACAAACATAAAATCGGCGGAAAATACGTTACGGCTACGGGAAGTACCCGTCATATTGATATTGGCAACAGAATGTTGATTATCTCGGACGGTATGGCAGTTGCCATAGATGATATTTATGATCTAAGTCTGTTGTAAAAATAATGAAAGGATTCAAATCATATAATTAACCGCTTTCCGATACTCAATCGGCAATATCATTCACTTGGCAGTACCTTATGCTCGTTCGGCTCACAACATTCATTTACGGTTGTGTTTGTTGTATTGGAGAGGAGTCCTTTTGCAGGCTCTGCAATACTCGCCACAAGATTACGAAGTTCATCGTTATACGATTTTCCGTTGAGAGCCTGATTCTCCACCTCAAGCTTTTTCATTAATTCGGGAACGCTTGAAAGTGTGTCTATCAGAACATTTCCGGTACCGTTTTGAGGTCCGCTTCCTCCGATATTTACGAACTCTGCATTTTTTCCGATGCTTGCCATAATCTCTGCTGTCTTTGTAGCAATGGTAACTCTCGCTTCGGTTTCGATCTTGATCTTTTCTATCTCAAAATTGACTTTTTCATTTGAAGCACGAGCCTCGGCAAGTGCACGTTCACCCTCTGCCTTTGCAATAAGCTTCTGTTTTTCGACCTCTGCTTCTGCCAGTCCTTTCTGACGTATAACTTCGGCATCTGCAATACCCTTCTGCTTTGTAACGTCTGCAACTGCATTACCTTCACAGCGCGTCTTTTCAGCTGTTGCCTCGGCGGTTATCTTGACAGCATTCGCCTCACGCTCCGCAACCTGTACAGATGCGTCTGCGGTGATTCGGCGAACATTAGCCTGTGCTTCGGCATCTATCTGGCTCTTCTGCTTTTCGGCTTCGGCTCTTGTCTTTATAACTTCTTTTTCTTTGATAGCGGCAAGATTTGCCTGTTCCTGTTCAACGACCTTTACACGACCCTGTTGTTCGGCAACCTCCTGAAGTCTAATCGTGTGCTGAATCTCGCCCGCAATTGCTGCGTCTGCATTTGCTTTGTCTACCTCTGCTTTAAAGCCTGCAATACGAAGATTGTTGTCACGCTGCTTTTCAGCAACTGCAAGCTGTGAAGAAAGCTCGTTCTGTGATGCGATCTTGCCCGATTCAGCCTTCTGTGTGCGAACGGCTTCGTCTACAATAGCCTTTTTGTTCTCGGCTTCACGGCGTTTGTCCTCCATATCTAATGCGGCAATATTATCGTAATACGAGTTTTTGTCGGTGATGTCCTGAATATTGAGCGAAACAAGCTCCATGCCCATATTCACCATCTCATCTGCAACTATTTTTTTCACGTTCTCTGCGAAAACAACCTTATCACGCAAAACCTCCTCCGGAGTCATAGCGGCAACAATATCACGTACTGCACCCGTAAGTGTAAGACGAACATCATTTTTTATACCTTCCTGTCCACGCTCCTTAAAGGAAATAATCGCTTTTTTCAGGTTTGCCATGTTCTCGGTATCGGGTCTTATCTGTGCTGTCCAGTCAATAACGATAGGCACGGACGTTTTAGTCTTTACTTCGTCACGATCTGCGGTAACCGTGAGCATACACAAATCAAAATACTGTGCCTTGCGGAATATAGGAATAACAAATGATCCGCCTGAAACCTTTATTATCGGTTCTTTGCCTCCGGTAATGATGAGTGCCTTATCAATGTCGGCAACTCGGTATATCATACACAGAAATACCACAATGACCACAATGACAATTGCTGCGGGAACGATGATAGGCAGTAATGATGACAACATAAAAAAACCTCCTCCATTCAACGTGCAATAATATTAATTCACGCTGAAATAAAAATAATATATCATATCCGATAATAAATCGGATTATGTCAAAAAAATATATGCAGTTTTACATTGGCGGATACAAAAAAGACCGTCATACTTGACAGTCCCCACCAAAAAATATTAAATTTATTCGCCGCAAATCAAAAAGATTTATTGATACATATGATATACCATTAGTCGAATTTTGTCAAGATATGATTGTGAATAAAATGTGAATAAATCGTAAATTTTCTTAAAAAGCATAATCCATTTTCGCCTTTATGGTTAGCGGCATTATTTCCGACACAACTAATAAATGCTTTACTATACAATCTTTTCTCGTTGGAGTATGCTAAACGAAACGCTTAAATCTTGCCGATTTGAGCAGAATTATTGAACTTGAAATCAACAAGAAAATTCAGGTGAATCCTACAGTAAAAGATTTACAGGTACGTGGAATGACGAAAATATTAACAACCTGTTCTGGTTATTGTCAGTGAAGAAAGCTATGAAAACATAATTTTCAGATTGTGTAACTTTGTCGGCAAAACAGCCTTTTGGCGTTACAAAGTTGATTTGACAGATTTTAAGGGAAATCTTGGAATAAAAAACGGAATGTGGCATGAGTTTGTTGAATATGACTTTAAGAACGCTGCCTAAAGAAAAGCGAATTTGGACGACATTAACTTTTTTAATGTTTTAATGAACGCTTTTGTTTACGAATAATTTTGATTTATTCGATTCAGAAATATTGAGTTTTTTTTTTTCAAACAATATTGATATTGCTTTTTCAATATGCTAAAATAGACATATGAACATATTTCTGAAAGAGGAAACAGTGGATTTGAAGAAGTGCTGAATAGTTATTATGTTGATAAAACCGGGTTATACTCAAAGTGTTAAGGTTTAGCACTTTTCTTTTTTAGACCGGCAATTCGCTACGCTGTTGCCTGTTGTAGTTTTAACCGAAAGATATTATTCTAAGGGTTGCTTCAATTTATTTTTTTACAAAAAGTTTATCCGGTTTCGCTGAGGGTAGTTTGTTTTTCTTTGCAAGTTGGTTTTGTCAGCGACCAAAGGCTCTGCCTTTGGAATCCGCAAGCCTTTGTAAAGGCTTGAGCTAAACTTTAAAATGTTAAATCTTTTAGACCGTGAGTATAACTTGTTGGCAAGCAATTTTCACTGCAATGTTTAACTTGTTAATTAAGGAGGAGTTTGTAAATGAAAAAGCGAATGATGTCAATAATGATTTTGTCTGTTTGTTTATGCCTTTCGCTGATAGGGTGCAGCGGCGGAATTAATAGTGCAGGAAGTGAAAAACTCTCTCAATCCGAAAGAGATAAAATCGAGGTAACCGCTAAATGATCCAACGTAATCCGAACCGTAGTAAAATGAATTACAACAAAGATGTAACCCAAAATAAAAAAATTAGCGATAAATTTACAC
>CADCHW010000102.1 GCA_902801245.1 uncultured Ruminococcus sp. | reverse complement strand
ATCGGAGCTTTCCCACATTCTTCGCTTGATTAAAGGTCACATCTTTGAACTTCCTATTTTTCTCGATGTAGAAGAGCCGGGGACAGAGAGCTTTTCATCAAGAGCGTGTGAAATTATCTGTGACGGTTTGAAGGAAGCAGGTTTTACAGCAGGTGTTTATTCAAGTACATACTGGTGGAATACCTATCTTACCAATATCTCAAGTTACATTCGCTGGGTTGCACATTGGAGCAGTGCTTGTGGTTATACGGGCGACTATCTGATTTGGCAGTATGGAACGGAGTACGTTGACGGAATTAACGGCAAGGTCGATTCAAATTTTTACTACGGTGATTTTGGTGAAATAACCGACACTGCTGCAACAGAACCCACTTCCGTAACGGATAGCACTACTGAAACAGATATAGCAACAAGCGACAGCTCAACGCCCGATATTTACTATCAGGTTTATATAGATAAAAGCGGCTGGCTGCCTGTTGTACGCAATCTTTCAAGCTATGCAGGTGAAGACGGAGAGCCGATAAAGGCGATTCGTGTTTATCTTGACGGCGATACTCTCGCTGTTCAAACTCACCATATGTCAAACGGAAATATTGATAAGCTCACGCTTTTTGCAGGCAAGCATATAATCCGTTATCGTGTTCGTACTATCGGCTCAAAGGATTATTTCTCTTGGATGGAGAACAAGAAAGATACGGGCGGTTCGTCTGATACCTTTGCAGGTGAGAGCAATAAACCAATTGATAGATTGCAGATTGTTGTAAAATAATTAACCGCATTTTTATGAATCTCGCTTCTGTTCAAAAGAATGGGAGCGAGATTTTATTGTTCTATTTTGACACTAAACTCTCAGATATTTCTCCGTTATATAACTTGATAATATCAAGAATTAACGGTAATATACCAATACAAATAAGTTGTAAAGGAGAGTAAGTATGGAGATTAATGGAATAAGCAATTCTTATTTTTTTGATACAGAATTTGTTCCAAACGCAGAAGTTTACCCAACAGAAAATCCCATAATTGCAGGAGATTTTTACGGCGATTTTTTTAACGAACCGCAAATGAGAGTTTTGAGAGTTGCCGCTTATGTAAGGGTTTCGACCGAACATGAAGAACAGGAAGAGTCATTCGAGCTTCAAAAGGCATATTTTGAAGAGCTGTTAAACGAAAACCCGAACTGGATTTCCGTTGGCATATATTCCGATTTTGGAGTGTCCGCCACTTCAAGGGAGAAAAGAACAGGTTTCAAGCGATTAATGCGGCATTGCGAAGAAGGACGTATCGACAGGATAATTACAAAATCAATATCAAGATTTGCACGAAACACCTATGATTTTTTGAACGCCCTTGATATTCTGAATAAGAATAACATAACAATCGCTTTTGAAAAAGAACGTATTGACACGGCAATCGCGCAAAACGATATGATGTTGACGGCTTTCGGAGCGGTTGCGCAGGAAGAGAGCAGAAGTATTTCCGCAAATATACGCTGGGCTGTTGAGAAACATCAGCAGCGTGGAGAAGTACCAAATTGCGTAATTTACGGCTACCGCTACGCAGACGGCGATGACGCTGTTGAAATTCTCGACAGCGGATATAAGATTAAAAAGGTTGTCATAAACGAAGAAGAAGCTAAAGTAGTACGCAGAATTTTTGAACAGGTAGATAAAGGAAAATCATATGCTCAGATAGCAAGAGAGCTTAATTTTGATAATATTCCCGCACCCGAATCGAATCTTGCGAAAAAAAGAAAGTTGATGAAAGAAACACCTAAAGGCATTTTGAATAAGGATTTGTACGAAGGCTGGACGGCAAGAGTTATCGGTCAGATTATACGGCAAGAACGATATGCGGGTGATGTGAAAACGATGAAAACCTACACGCTTGATTACAAGTCGCATAAAATGGTAAAAAATAAAGGCGAGCGTGAACAGTACTGTATTCAAAATCATCACCCTGCAATTATCGACAGAGAACTTTTTGAAAGAGTTCAGAGAGTAGTTCGCTTGAATCAGGAAAAAGCAAAAGGACGTTCAGAAAAAAAGCTTTATCCATTTTCGGGAAGATTAGTGTGCGGCGAGTGCGGACGATTTTTTAGAAGGCAAAGTAACTATGTTACTCCAATATGGTTTTGCTCGTCATCGGTTTATAGTTATGGAAAAAGAGTTTGTTATGCAGAGTCGATTGAAGAGCCTTTGCTTGAATTTATGATTCGATGTGCTTTTATCAAACGTTTTGATGCCGATGGCAGGATTGTGAAAATTGATGAACAGACAAATGATTTTATAATAATTGACGGCGGCTTTACCTTTGAAAAGAAAGGACTTCTCGAAAAGATGAAAAATCAGCTTGAAGCCGTTCAGCTTGCCGATTCAATGGAACTGGACAGAGAGTTTTTGCGTGACAGCGTTTTGAAATATCAAAACGAAGCTGATAATGTGGAACAAAGCATAAATGAAATAAAAACTATGCTCGAAATTATGCAGATGAGAAAGGATATTTTGCAGGAGAATATTTCCGATGTTGAGTTTACCGCACTCAAATTTGAACTGTCACAGCATGAAGAAATCTACAGAGAATACAGCGCTAAAGCAAAGGATTTTCAAGAACAGCTTGATAATTTGGAGAAATATTGGGCAGATCTTGAAAAGGACTATGATTGGCGAAAGAAAGCTTTGACTTGGTTAAGCTCACTTCCAAACGGAGAGCAGGGGATAAAGGAATTTATGAAAGGCTTAACCGAAGAATATTTGAAAGCCTTTGTAATTTCAATCGAAGTAATATCTCCCGAAAAATTTTGTGTTCATTGGTTCGATAACACAAAGACGGAGATGAGAATGTAAAAGAAAGGGTGCTTTTTATGGCAGAAAGGAAAATGTTAAATCCGCAGGTAAACGTCATACCTGCAACAAGAAGATACGTTCAGAACGGCGACCAGTTCCGTAATCAAACGTCTTTGAGAGTTGCTGCATACTGCCGTGTATCAACGGAAGAAGAGAGTCAGGAGAATTCTTATGCTACGCAGAAAAGCCACTATACATCGCTGATTTCAAGTAAACCGGGCTGGGAAATGGCTGGTATATACGCAGACGAAGGAAAATCGGGTACGACCCGAAAGGGAAGAGTACACTTTAATGAGCTTATTGAAGACTGCAAGGCAGGGAAGATAGATTATATTATCACAAAATCAATCTCCAGATTTGCAAGAAATACGGCGGACGCACTTGAATGTGTTCACGAATTACAGCGTTTAAGACCGCCTGTTGGAATTTATTTCGAGCGTGAAAACATAGATACGTTAAATGCAAATTCGGAAATGTTTTTGACATTCTACTGCTCAATGGCTCAGGAAGAAAGCCATTCGATATCGGAGAATATCAAGTGGGCGATTCAAAAGAATTTCCGCTCAGGCAAGCCTCAGATTAATCTCGGACGTATGATAGGTTACGATAAATGCAGTGATAATAATTGGGTAATAAACGAAAAAGAAGCAGAGATTGTTAGGTACATTTACAAAAGGTTCAACGAAGGTGTAAGCGGCAGAGCGATTGCAAAGGAACTCAACGCACAGGGGTATAAGACTGTAAACGGCAAAGAATGGCGTTGTGACGGGATTATGCTTATACTGCGAAATGAAAAGTATTGCGGCGATCTTGTTATGCAAAAGACGTATGTTGAATCGTTTCTTACGCATAGATCGATAAAAAACGAGGGAGAATTACCTCAGTATTATTTTCGAGATCATCACCCTGCAATCATTGAACGAGATGTTTGGGACAGAACGCAGGAACTTATAGACGGCAGAGATAAGGGCAAAAAACACAGCACAAAGACTGTAATGACTGACACAGGAGAAATTGAAGTAGGTGTTGAGAAGTTTTCAAAAGAAGAAGGATACGAGAAAATACATAAAGGCGGTAAAAAACACCCGTTTTTTATGATGACTTGTTCGCACTGCAAAAGACCTATGCGAAGGATGTATTATAATGCTATAATCACCGGCTACACGGACGAGAGAAGCCACGAAGGAAAAGAAATACCGCCCGAAGAGAGCAGTTTTGAAGATATTTACAC
>CADCHW010000101.1 GCA_902801245.1 uncultured Ruminococcus sp. | reverse complement strand
CGTATGTGTCAAGCAAAAGTGGGCAAAATCTTGTTGTGAAATTTTTTCACGTAATTTAATCTCTCCAATGTGGAAAACTATGTGGAAAACCATTTGATTTTTCCGATTTCCGCTATCTCCGGCAGTTTCGGAGAGATCGTGCCTCTGACCGGATATTCTCTGCCCTTACCTTCGAGCTTAGGTGTGTTTCCTGCGCTTTGCTTAATGTGGGTCAATTCATTGAGCGCGGATTTCTTTAATGCGTTCAGATCGGGTTCTGCGGTGCTGTGAGCCTTGCAAAGCAGTGCAGCGAGGTTGTTTGCTCCGTTTATGCTCCAGCACGCTCTGCGCCCTTTCATACGGTTTCCGATCAATGTGAATACATTGCTTTCCATACTGCCGAGCCTTGCGTGATGTATAACACCCGGCTGTCTCGTTTCGGGTATCTTTATCCCCCTGTCGTAGTATCCCGGCAGAGCTTCACAGTTTTCGCTGTAGTAGCTTTGCAGTTCTTTTAACTTTGCTGTTTCCTGTTCATTGTCGGACGAGTTGAATCGACAAATAAGTTGTGTAAAATAAGTAACATAACAATAGTAATTACGTTGTTTCTTCTAATACTATGCACAAGTAATTTATCGATAATTCCTAAGGAGCAGCTCGCGTAGTGTCTGAGCCTTCTCCTTGTCGGTCACACACTCGGTCAGCTTCTTGTTTCTGTGAAATTCATCGAGGACACATATACATTCGCAATCATCGGTCCTCTGTATCCAGTTTGCACCATCACCATTCTTAACTCGCAGTTCGATCTCATCGGTGTTGTAAACAGATGCTATTATCGCTTCGTGATGTCTGCGAAAATCCTTAGACGGCTCAAAGCTGGCAAAAGCGACCTTGTTATCGAGGATCCTTCGGATTTTTCCGCCTTTTTGCTGTTGATAAAGGACTCCGTCATAGGCAATCCCTACCTTCATTTCTTTTGACGAACCGTGCTTTTTGCGGCATTCGCCCTGTAGTTTCAGCCATATACCGTCAGCTTCCTGATAGAGCAGTTTAGTGTCCACGTTGCCGTGTAAACTGTCTTTCTCAACACGCTTTGATATCTCCTCTGTTTGCTCGATCTCGCGCCTGCCTGATTCCTGAACGATATTCCACACCGCTTGATGTGAGATACTCAGACCTGTGCTTTCGCTTATCATTTTCGCAGTCGCTCGAAACGAGCTGTCTTTGATCATATCTTTGGCAATCGTCGTAATATCCGACCCCATCAGTCCGATATCACTCGC
The DNA here is from genome assembly GCA_902801245.1 of uncultured Ruminococcus sp. Lineage (GTDB taxonomy): Bacteria > Bacillota > Clostridia > Oscillospirales > Acutalibacteraceae > RUG592. The sequence goes on along the minus strand of CADCHW010000101.1, from coordinate 3,464 downwards.
GTTGATCACATCATCAAGCAAATACACATAATGTCCTGTTTGATTGTCACGGCATATGTGCCGCTCATATTCGATCGTACCGAGCTTTGTTTTTATCGACGTTGAACGAAGTCCCTTGTCTCGGTATTGCTTTGTGTCACGTGCAGCCATCAGCTGTACGTCAAGTTCCGACAAGGTTTTTCTGATGATTTCCCGCCCCTCGGCAAGCTTCCTTTCAAAAACTTCCGCAACGAAATCTTCAAAGTTTTCAATTTTGCTATTGTCTATTTTCTTTTCTTGTGCTATACTCATTTTGGGTCACCACTATCTATTTTTTTTTTTGCCAAATTAATATTATCGTGTTTTGACCCAAAGAGCAAGGGATATTTTTCTCTTGCTCTTATTTTTTCTTGTATGCCTACTAAAATTATACACTTACTTTACCGGCGGTCAAAATTTTTTGAATCGCTAAGGTTACGTATAAGCAGGAGTCATTGTTGCTCTTGATGAAAATTTCTGTTACAGCACCGATGAATGGATAATCTAACACAGTCACAAAAGGGGCAGCCAAAACAGCCGCACCCCTTTTTGACCGGAATTGGAATGATTATTACAGGTGCAGTTACATCAATTCTTGTCTACCGGAAGCACAACATTGTCTTTTATTACTGCTCTTATTATTAACGACGAACTTTAATATTTGTTGAAAACCGATTATCATTCTATTTCTGCCTGATTTACAACCGCTCAGGAAGAAAAATTCTCTTTATTGCAATGAGCCATACAACAGGTACAGCTGCAATTAATACCAAATAATATACATTTAGATTATCGGACTGAGGAAGCTCTATATTTTCGTGGTCTTTGGGGTCAATATAGATAATGATATTATCGCCTTTATTATACGGTGCAGTAAAATTCCCCTGACGAGTAATGGTATCTCCTTCCAGCTCGTATGTGTAGCTGTAGGAATATTTCGCTTCTCCGAGTCCTGAAGTATCGGTGTCGGTATCGTTCCTGTAAAACTCGCCCTCGGTAATTTCGGCATAGACTTTATCAAATTGATTTTCAACCTTATTGTAATACAGAAATGAATCCATAAATGTAAGTTCAACAAAACATAAGACTATCATAAGGTTAAACGCCATTACTATCTTTATCAAGTAATGAAATATGTTCACTGCGGGCAGACGGTGAAACGGACCTACGTTTTGCTGATAATCGGTGTTGTAGGAAGTTTGGTGAAAATCCATACGTTACGGCCTCCTTCTGACGAGTTGTATGACAGATGAGATACAGGAGAATAACAGGAATCCTGCAATCGCCGCCCCGACTGCAAACATATACTTCTTGTGAAAATCATACATTTCAATAGCCGTTTCGACACTATCAGCGAATACCCAAGACTCAGTATCTTCCGGATTTACATAAATAGTTATAGGACGTTTTTCTATAACACTAACAGTTGAGGAAGCTGATGATCCTGTGTATTCAACCCCGTTATAAGTATAAGAATAATCGAAGTGGTAAAGTAGTATTTCGGTGGATTCGCCGTCGTCATCTTTTGAATCAACCCATTCGCTTGTAACATTAGTTGGAATAAGTTCGCACTGAGGGTATGTATTAACAACATTTTCCATGTTTTCTATCTCTTTTTGGTTTTCTGACTGTACATACATCATACTCAATGAAAAAAGAATAATCACTAATATTTTGAAAACCAGTGAGAGAATAGTGTTAACAGTTGGGTTCACTGTTCTCTGCGGTCTTGATCTTTGTGCCGCCGCTTCCGCCGCAGCGGCAGCATATGCCTGCATATCCTCGTTTATCCATTGGTTTACAGCAATCTGTTCCGCAGCATCAAGAGGAGCCTGCAGAGTGCTTCGCATTTTTTCTTTTGCATTTATGAAAAAGCTTATTAATATACAAAGTATCAATATTACTTCTGATGGTATTGTAATTATTTTAGTCCAGACGGGTAGTGTGTGTTTAATATACGTCATCTTTTCATTGTAGATAGTTCCGACCGACGTAATTATCAGAGAAATCAGTATAAATCTCCAGAAAAGAGATATACAGATCTTAAACAATATTTTCACCATTCGGTAAAGAGTAATACGACGATTATAGACTGCCTGATCTTGAGAAGTTATAATATTAACCACTTCCTTTTTATGATTTGAATTTCTGATTTGATTATAATATTTTTGTCTTGTTGTGTCAACATATATACAAAATAGTATTGGCAATCACGCATAAAAATTGTATTTAATTCTTTACAACGATGTCGGAAGCTTTATTCCGAAAATTCGCAGAGCATTTTTGTACATTATGTTTTCGTAATCCTCCTGCGGAATCATCGACTTAAATTCGTTAAAATACTGCTGATAAAGCGAGCGTTCACCAATTTTGTTATGAAGATACGTGTCTTTGCCATCAATCGGATTATCAGACCCGAAGATCATTTTTTCGCTGCCGTATCTGCGGACAGCTTCAAGAGTGGTAGTTATAGGAACCCATGTGGTGTCTCCGTAAAGATTCGGGAGTTTACCTAAAAGCTCCAAAGCTGTCTTGTTATCCGTTCCAAGATCCATATGTACCATGATAAAGGCTAATTCCGGGTGTTTTTTTGCCGCATTGTACAATCTTTGAGATGCTGCCGCTTCGCAGCCTCCCGTGTGAGAAACGATGGGCAGACCGTATTCTGCTGCGATCCTATAATATGGCTCAAGCTTATCGTCATCGGGAGCCGTTTGTGAATGGTACGGGTGGAGTTTCAACCCATAAATAATATCTCTGTTCTCATCAATAAGCTTCTTAAATCTGTGATCGGGTTGTTCCGTGCGTATCTTGAGCCACGCAAGCACACCAATTTTATCACTGTATGCGCGTGCAAAACGTAATGTGTTCTCCAATATAAGATTTTGCGGCTTAAGCAATTCGGGCGATATAGGATTCATTTTGTGGTCGTTTTCGCTGCACTCAATATTGGAAACAAGCGAATACGATATTCCGTACTTCTCCATAGAGTATATCACCTGCTCCTCGGTCATATTATAATTCAATATCTTTCCTATATGAACATGTGTGTCAATTATCATTTCATAACCTTCTTTCATATTTTGTTTAATAATAATCCGAAAATCTTTTTTGAGCAACATCAATCCTAACAATTATTTTAACTTACTTTTTTGGAAAACAGTATTTCACAATGTATTCATGACATCACCACTGTTCGGCATCTTTATATTATTATATTTCTTACACAGTAAGAAGTCAAGGTGCACAACGCAGGCGGGCACACGCCCGCCGGTAATGCCGCCTTACTTTTTATAACAACAAGTCGGCTTCCGCTCGGCAGCTGCCTACTAAAATTATACACTTACGTTAAGCACAAACGAGTATAGATTAAGATACGCTTGTATTTGTCTCCTGTCAAACCCACTATGTGCATACAAAAACCTCTTTATTAGGTAATGAAGATG
>CADCHW010000100.1 GCA_902801245.1 uncultured Ruminococcus sp. | reverse complement strand
TCCACCTCGACCCATTGCTATTGCTTCAGAGGCTAGATATATTCTTCTTTGCTTTTCGTTCAGTAATGGCAGCATCATTTTTATTTTTTCTTCTTGCTTTTTTTCCATTATGTTATCATCTCCCTATTGTTAATGATAACATAATGAGATATTATTTGCAAGATGATTTGTATTGATTATTTATGCACAATTCCTTAGAAATTATCTTCCTGATCTTGCTGTTTGTATAGTCTTATGGATTGGGAAAGTACTATTTGATAAATTTATGCTTTTTTGATAGGCACTGAATAGTTACAAATCTTCAAGATAACCGACATAAAAGAAAGCATATGCTAAACCTGTTACAGCAAGTCCTATAGCCAAAACTCCAAAACCGGCTTTTTCATGCGATATCAAAAGATCTATACCGCCGCAAATAGGTAGTATACCACCCGCTGCAACAGCCAAACAGAATAACAACGGTTTAATAACACTACCACAGCAATATTTTTTTATCTCGTTCAAATGAACCCTCTCTTTTCTATTTTGCAGTATGCATTTTCTATTGCACTTACCAACAAATATTGGACAGAAAAATCATCATTATTTTTTATTGAATACTTTTCCGAAAAATTCAGAAAAACGACTTTTGAGAGGAATAGCCATTCCTTGTTCCGTATCACCCAAAATAATGAGCGTATCGCCCGGATTTATAGAAAATATTTCTCTTGCTTCTTTCGGCAGTACAATCTGCCCTTTCGTGCCTACGGTCACAGTCCACGCATACTTGCTTTCCGGTTTGTCCATTTAAATCATCCTTTCTGTAAAAACGCACAAATCACACTTTATACACATATTCTAACACACATTTCTATCTGTGTCAATAAACAAGAAACTGAAGAACAGTTTTTTGAATGAGTTAAAATTCCGCAGTGAAAGCAATAGATAATCTTCATGGTGTAAAATGCAGCATGAGCATGAACGGAACAGAACTTGAATACACCTTAAAGCTGTAACAGCTTTAAGGTGTATTTTTTTCGGTGTTTAATATCCCCTCGGGTTTAAATGATATTATCTACAAAAAAACAAACGCTATTTATCTATTCTCGCTTTAATCAATACCTTTTTATAACAGGCACTTGTTTTATTTTCTTACCTATTTTCATTTTTTGAAGTCCAAATACCATTGTTGACTTTCTTTCAAAATATCCTATATTTTTCATCCAGCTTATACCGCATTTACAATGCTGTAATCCAATAAACTGCTGTTTCATTTTTCGACCACATTCGGGACATATCTTACTGTTCTTAGACATATCTTACTGTTCTTAGACATAACATCACCAATTTACATATATTGTATAAATTTTACGAACAGGCTCATTTGCTTTTTTCATGACAACTATTTTTCACAAAAACGACTTTACCGTATTAGCCATCAAGTATTGCAGAATAATTTCTATTTTATAATTTTTGTAATGGATTGATTTTTATCATCATTATTTACAGTAATTTTAAAAAGGAGTCGGTAAATCGCCGATCCCTTCGCAATAGAACAAAAGAATTTTTATTCACAGAAGGGGCAGCCAAAACAGCCACCCCTTTTCAACCGGTAAATTTATTCGTTTGCTCTTTCGCTTTCGCAAAACACCGTTCTTACTATTCATCTTTCTATTTTTACAGGTATTACCTTGACACCGAACAATCTGCGGCACAGTTTAACATATTCTGACATATTGTTTTGTTTATCAAACCGACTATTTGCTCTATAAAAAATAACATATTCTTTCTTCCGTGTCTGTGTTCTTTTTCATAATATGTTTATGTCTTCCTGATTTCACGATAAACCATTCCTGCAAGCACGCTCATTATTGCCTTGTACTTTGCACTGTCCTCAAAAAGCGTTGAATAACTTTCCTGCGATTCGGTATAACCTTCCATTGCGGCATCTCCGAACGCTGTCGGAAATATGCTTTCGGTAAATATAATCGGGTCGGTTGTGGCTGCCGTATCAAGCAGCTTTTTGTTTTTCATCAGCTTATCATGCAATGCCCCAATCATTACTCTGTCACCATCGGTAAATTTTCCTTTGTATTTATCGTTTACCCTTTCAAGTATTTCGTCAAGCGTACTCTTTTTTTGCTGTCCTGCCGCACCTTTCTGTGCCGCCGGAACGTATTCGCCGTCTTGATTTTGAAGATTGATTTCTCCCTCAAATGTCTTTTGAAGTTTATAATATTCAAGCTGGAGCTTGCCTTCAAGGTCGATTGGTGTTGCCGTATCTTCTTTCAAAAACGTATGCAGGTATTTCAAGAACAAATATTCTCGGTGCAGGTCTGTATCAAACATTCTCACAACCTGCGTTATATATCCGTACCACTTCACAAAACTGCGTACCAATCGTCTGAATTGGTATTTTTCTTCTGGGTCTTTCAAATTGTATCTGTCAATAACAGGCTTTAAAGTGCTTGTCATTTTGCCCATTAAAACAGCGTCTTGCTTTGAACTGCTGTTCCATACTTTAAAAAATGCCGCAATATCGTCTGTATTGAAAATTGCATAGCCTTGCAGCTCTTTTTCCGTTTGGTAAATCAAATCAACATTTACTTCTTGTTCAAGGCTCGTTTCCTGATAGAACGGCTGGAAAGCTGCGAGTATATCTTCGCTCTTGTTTGCAAAATCAAGTACAAATGTATCTGTCTTTCCGGGACAAGTTCTGTTAAGCCTTGAAAGCGTCTGCACTGCCTTAACGCCTTTTAGCTTTTTATCAACTATCATGGTATGCAAAAGCGGTTCGTCAAAGCCTGTTTGATACTTTTCGGCAACAACTAAAATATTGAAATTGTCGTGAAACTCCGCTTTTGTCTGATTTTCTGAAATGTGGCTGCCGTCTTTGCGGACATTGAGCGAACTTTCGGTATACTCTTCGTCACCGTCTGCGACTGTTCCCGAAAATGCCGTCAGAACGTCCATATCTGTGTAGCCCTTTTCATTTATATATGCTTTGATTGCGTGAAAATACCTAACCGCTGCTAATCTTGAATCAGTTACTACCATCATTTTACCCTTGCCGCCTATTTTGTAACGTGTGGTATCTCTGAATGTTTCAACGATAATTGCCGACTTTTGGGTTATGTTGTAGGGGTGCAGCTTTTGATACTGCTTTATTAGCTTAGTCGCTCTGCTTTCGGGCAGTTCGGGGTTTTCGGGTGTATTCTTTGCGATTTTGTAGCAAGTCAAATATGTCATATAGTTTTTGAGGACATCAAGTATAAATCCCTCTTCGATTGCCTGCCGCATACTGTAAATATGAAACGGGTGAAATGAGCCGTCCTGATACGGTTCTCCGAATATTTCAAGAGTCTGCGGTTTTGGTGTGGCTGTAAACGCAAAAAATGAAAGGTTCTTATGCTTGCCGTGCGTTATCATTTGCTGTACTATTTTGTCTGTGCGGTCTATCTCGTCTTCGGCTTTTCCCTCGATTTCGGCATACTCTCTTAATGCGTCTTCCGTATCGGCAAGGGCTGTTTTTAGCTTAATTGCGGAACTTCCTGTTTGTGAAGAGTGTGCTTCGTCTACGATAACAGCATAATTTCTCCCCTGCACTTTTTCTACTTCCGTATAAATAACAGGGAACTTTTGCAGCGTTGTTACAATCATACGAACACCGTTATTTATGGCATTTTTTAAGTCCTGCGAATTTTTCTTTTCGTCAATCGTTTCGACTGCTCCGAGCTTATGGTCAAAGCCGGAGATAGTTTCCTGTAATTGAGCATCAAGCACTCGGCGGTCTGTTACTATTATCACACTTGAAAATACAGGCTTGTTTTCATCATTAAAGAGCGATGCAAGGCGGTAAGCCGTCCATGCGATAGAATTAGATTTTCCGCTGCCGGCACTGTGCTGTATTAGATAATTATGCCCTGCCCCGTTTTGGCGGACGTGAGCAACAATATTTCTCACAACATCAAGCTGATGATAACGAGGAAACAGCAGAGTTTTTTTCTTTGTGATTTGAACTTGTCCGTTAGAAAGCAGCTTTTTATCTTCGCTTGTTTTAAGGCTGATGAATTTTTGCAGAATGTCCATCATACTATCTTTTTGAAAGACATTTTCCCAAAGATACGCAGTCGGATATCCGGCAGGGTTTTGGGGATTGCCTTTGCCGCCGTTTTTGCCCGAACCGTTTGAGCCTTGATTAAACGGCAGGAAAAATGTATTCTTTCCGGCAAGCTTTGTTGTCATGCACACTTCCAAATGATCTACGCAAAAAAAGGCAAGTATGCGGTTGTTAAAGCGGAAGCAGTTTTCTCTTTCGTCACGGTCGTACATCCATTGACGTTTTGCATTTTCGATATTCTGTCCCGTGTACTGGTTTTTAAGTTCAAAGGCAAAAACAGGAATACCGTTTACAGCAATTACCATATCTACAGAATTATTGCAGTCTGCGGAGTAGTACCACTGTCTGTTAAGTGTAATTTCGTTGGCGGCATACAAAGTTAGGGCAGTATCGCTGAGAGTTGATTCGGGCTTAAAAAAGCAGACGTGAAAAGCTATTCCCCTATGTTTAAAGCCGTTTCGCAAGACTGAAAGAAGTCCGTCCATATCGCAGGCATTTTGAAAGGCACGCAAAAATTTTTCTTCGGGGGCGGTGCTGTTCTGCATTTCAAAGCGTTTCCAATCTTTCGGCTGAGTTTTCTTTACAAAGCGAATGAGCGTATCTGTATAAAGTGCGTGCTTTGCGTTGTATGTATCGGTGTTTTTTGTGTAGCCGCCTTTCGGTGAAAGAAAGAATGATTCGATGTCGGATTCAAAGCGTTTTTCGGTTGTATCGTATATGCTCATACGGACACCTCTCTTTTTCCTGTGACACATTCAAATATCAGTGATTTTTTGTAGTTTTCCATTTCGGTTAGGAACTGCTGTTTTTTGGTAATGATTGCGTCTATCTCGGTGCATTTTTGGTCGAGGTAGGATAAAACTTCCTTTTGTTCAAGCAAAGGCGGATAAAGTACAGAAATATCCCGAAATTGGTCTGAATATGTTCTCCATCTCATAGCCATTATACCTCTACCGCGTTTGTAACAATCCCCACTAAAACCTGATGTTCTAAAATAATGATGATAGTATCTGCATTCAACATTATTGGATGGAATATAAACATCGTATGCAGGACTTGTAACACCGTTATATTCTGATCTTCCTATAGCACCCATCCAGCAAAGAATAATATTTACTACAATATCGTTTTCGTAAACCAATTTGTATCCATCAGCATTTGAAGCTTTATTACCGCTTGTCTTTTCTAAATCGGAATGTTGAACTACTCCCAAATCAGTATAAAGTGATATAAGATTTACTTCGCTTAATGGTAAATTATTACGTTCATCTCTCAATGTAAAAAGATTTTTAATTCTCCTAACTTCCCACTCAACCGGAATCTCCCCTATCCAGTCAATACCGCTGTCTTTACGTATTCCCTTTGTAACAGCCTGTGTTATTACGGCTTGTTTCAGCTTTTTGTATTCCTCAATAGAGGTTTTTGTTTTTTCGATTATGTTGTCAATGTGAGTGCATTGGCGGTCGAGGTAGGCGGCGATTGTGGTTTGCTCGGATAATGACGGAAAAGGTACATATTGTTCATTCCATAGCGAAGCTGACCAAGTAGTTATACTCACAGAATCTACTACTACTTTACTAATGGATTGTTGTATACTATATTGAACAAATCTTTTATTAACATTATCTATAATAATAGCTCTGATTATGTGATCTGTATAACAAGCGTGTTCAATAGGATAATAAACATACGGTGTTCCGTTCCTTGCTAAAAGTATATCTCTCTTTGTAGTATATTTCCACTTGGGAAATTCATTATAATTTGTATTTATAGGAACAAGTCCTGCGGTATAAAACACTAAATCATTTTTGTCAGAAGACCAATACTCTTTGTCAATAGCTTCTCCGGTGTTCATACCAATGTTTAAAAATTTAAAACGTACCGTTTCCCATTCCTCCGGTATCTCCCCGATCCATTCAATACCGGATTCTTTCATTTTCCTGCTCATGAACCGTCACCCCCGAAAAAGTGCATTAAGACTTGTTTGTATATCGCTTTCAAGGTCACGCAGACGGCTCATTATATCGTCAACCTTTTCCGGTGCCTGATATTCGTAAAAATACCTTGTCATCGGAATTTCATAACCTATTTTTGTTTTGTTCTTATCTATCCACGCATCACTTGCATACGGCAAAACTTCACGGGAGAAATATTCGTCAATATTCTCTTTCAGCGGTACATTTTCTGTGTCACGCTTTGAAGTGTCGGCAACAGGCTTGCCCTTTTTCAAAACCGGTTCGCCGTTCTCGTCAATCTGCGGACGCTCGACAACTATCTTTCTGTAACCGAATTCCTCATTGTCAAAAATCTTGCTTTGACAGTATACGCCGTCTTTTTCTCCGTAAATCTCGCTGTGCTTAAACTCTCCGTAGGCTTTTACAATAAGCTCCCGACAATAGTCTGTAATGTCGTTTCGCTTGCTGCCAATGGATTTTCTGCGTGGCTCAAAACAATGAGATGCGTCTATCAGCTGAACCTTGCCTTTACGGTAACTCTGCTTGTTCTTGTTCAAAACCCAAATGTATGTACTGATACCCGTATTCATAAACATATCTGTTGAAAGCTGAACAATTGCGTCAAGCCAGTCGTTTTCTATTATATACCTGCGAATCTCGGAAGAACCGCTGCCGGCATCGCCCGAAAACAACGGAGAGCCGTTTTGAACTATTGCCATTCTGCCGTTGTCCGAAAGTTTTGATAAACCATTCAGCACAAATAGCTGCTGTCCGTCCGATATTTTCGGCAGACCCGGGGCAAATCGTCCAAGCTCGCCTTTTTTGGCTTCGGCTTCAACGGCGGCTTTTTCTCGTTTCCAGTCAATGCCAAACGGCGGATTAGATATGATATACTGAAATTTGTAGCCTGTGAACTTATCATCTGAAAGTGTGTCGCCAAACCGCATATTGTTCGGGTCGCCGCCTCGTATCATCATATCCGCTTTTGCTATTGCGAAAGTTGACGGATTGAACTCCTGCCCAAAACAGGTGACGTTCATTTCAGAATTAAGCTCCTTAATGCGTTCCTCCATGCACGAAAGCATCTGAGATGTGCCCATAGCCATATCATATACTGTCACATTGCCGCCTTTTGACAAATCAGAATCGGAAAGCAGCAAATCAGTCATAAGATAAATTATATCCCGGCTTGTAAAATGTGCTCCTGCTTCTTCGTCATAAGACTCGGAAAAACGCTTGACGAGGTCTTCAAAAATATAGCCGCAGTCAACGGCACTTATTTTGTCGGATCCGAGATAGCCTTTTTCGGAATTAAACTCCTTGATAACAAGGTAAAGTGTGTTGCTCTCAACCATGCGGCGGATTATGCTCTCAAAATCAAATTTTGCAAGAACATCTTGAACATTTGAAGAAAATCCCGAAAGATAATCACGAAAGTTATTTTCTATATTGTCGGGGTCGGCACAAAGCAGCTCAAATGTGAATTTGCTCGTATTATAAAACTGGTAGCCGGACGCCCTTGTGAGAAAGCCGTCAATAACAGCAAAATTCTTTTTGCTCTCGTACTCCTGCAAAACTTTGTCGTGCGTTGGCAAAAGACAGTCGTGAAAACGCTTGACTACAGTCATAGGCAGAACGACAAGCCCGTATTCATGCGGTTTAAACGGTCCTCTCAGCAGGTCGGCAACATTCCATATCATTGTCGCTTTTTGCGAAATATTTGTGCCGACTACAGTAAATTTTTCGTTGGACATTGTTATTGTTCTCCTTGTAATATATGATTAAGTTATTGTTCTCCTTGTAATATATGATTAATAAAATTATAACGCATTTTAAAAAATTTGTCAAATTTGTAGCGTTGACAGAATTTCGAGTTTGGTGTTGCAGAGTTATTTGTTTGTAAATTTTTCGTGAATTTTTTGTGCTGAATTATTTGATAACAAAAACGGCAGACAGGGGTTGTCCTTACTTGCTTTAATTTTCGTATAGAATTATCTTATGAACTATATTAAAAACCGAAATTCAACAAAACGAAACGGCAAGCAGGAATTAACCTTACTTGCCGCCATTATTATATTTTATCAAAGCATAGCCATGTATCTAAGCTGATCTGCTGCGGAGATACAAAGTTCTTCCATTGCAGTTTTAGCATCACATTTCCTTTTTTGCATAATATTTTTGATAGCGGTAAGCCATGTTGTATCAACAGCTTTTATAGTCGCTTCCTGAGCCGCTTTCTTTTCAGCTTTCTGTACAGCTGTCTGTATCTCTTCCTGAATTTCTTCCTTCATTAATTCTCTTAAAGCCTGACACATAAATGGATTCTCCTTTCTGATCTTATCATACACTTCCCTGTTGGCGTTTATACTTACATTCATCACAGCGTCGGCATTTTGTTTATCGATAGGCTCGGTAAATGTGTTTGCTATCTCTATAAAACGCTTAATGTCGTCTTCGCTTGCCTTATTGCTCAATACTCTAAGACAAACATGAAAATCCTTGCTTAGACTGCTCGTCAAGATAAATTGCGTGGGTATCGCCACCACTCCGGTGATGTAATAAACGCCCGGATACTTTTCTTCTATAGTGCCGCCTTCACTTTGGATTTTCTTAAACAGCTCTGTCGGCTCTGTATCTCTGACGATGGTAGCTGTAAGCTCGGACAGCGGCACAGCGTCAACGGTTGCTCCAAGTCCTTTATAAAGATAGGCATAAGGAACTGTTTCAAAATAACCTATACACTTGGTTTAATGATATAATTCCATTTTTCGTTAGGACCCAAGTACTCAATGTTAAGTAATTCTTTTTG
>CADCHW010000099.1 GCA_902801245.1 uncultured Ruminococcus sp. | reverse complement strand
TTTGTTCCGTCAGCGAGCAGGGCTCTGCCCCTGCACCCCGCAAGCTTTAAAAAGCTTGACCAAACTTTAACATGCTAAATCTTTTAGATTTTGAGTATATAAAATAAATATATCGGAGGAAATTATTATGGACGATAAATTATCGATACTTTTGGTCGAAGATGACCCAAACGCTTGCAAGCGAATTATAAACCTTGTTGACAATTCCGCCGATATGATGCTTGTAGGTGTTACAAGTAATTCCGACAAAGCACTTGATTACATTAAGGACACCCTGCCCGATACCGTAATTCTCGATTTGGAGCTTCACAGAGGAAGCGGCAGCGGATTAGATGTTCTCAACGGATTAAAGGCTCTTAATCTGAATGTTGTTCCGTACATTCTTGTAACAACAAACAACTCCAGCACCATTACATACGAAACTGCTCGAAGTCTTGGAGCTGACTACATAATGGCGAAACATCAGGAAAAGTATTCCGAAAAAGCTGTAATTGATTTTTTAAGGCTTTTAGCACCTGCAATAAAAAGCCGCAGAACGTCTTCTTCCGTGGACAGCATTGAAACTTCAACAGAATCTCCCGCATACTTTGAAAAACGAGTTACAAGGAGAATTATTTCGGAGCTGAATTTGATTGGCATAAATCAGAAATCAGTCGGATACAAGTATCTTACCGACGCAATATTAATCACAATTAAAGAACCCACACAAAATATATGCACTATTATTTCAAAAAAGTACGATAAAACCGAATGCAGCGTTGAACGTGCAATGCAAAACGCAATTAACCGTGCTTGGGCAATTTCCGGCATAGATGATTTGTTGGAACATTATACTGCAAAGATTAGTTCGTCTAAAGGTGTGCCAACTCTTACGGAGTTTATTTTTTATTATGCAAATAAGATTAAAAATGAGTATTAAAAAAAAATTAGTCGCATTGTAAATAATGCGACTGTTTCAATAGTATAAATTTTAGAATCTTAAAAAGCTTAAGAACCAATCCCAGAAACCACTGTTCATATCTTCGCCCTCCTTTTTCTTTTTATCTTAATAAAATTATAAGATATCGGGCGAGAAAAATAACTTTGAAATTGGTATCATATTTTAATTGATTATAGTTTATTTTAAGTGAAAGAGGGTGTATTTTACTGCTTGTATCTGTTATAAGGTATTTTTTTATTATTTTTTGTAGTTTTTATTCGTACATTAAATTTATAAACAGCCACATTGGAATTAATGATATATTATTATGTATCCCCTATGCTGTTTTTTCGGCAGCCATAACATATATTGCCACGCTTTATATCACATCTTTCAATTTAATTGTAATATTTTTGTTTATATTTTTATTTCTGTTTTTAAGATATAAAAAAGAATTTAATATTTCCGCTGTATTGAGTTTAATTTCTTTAGGAATGGGTTTTATTTCATATGTAGTTTCAATTTGGTTATCTTTTCCTATATCGTATATTTTATATAATTTAATACAAAATGTAAAAATTAAAGATACTATTTATATTATTATTTTAGGAACTATTCAATTTTTACTTTTATTTTTCTTTTTCAGAATTAAAAGATTTAAAAACTTATTTTCAACAATAAATGTGGAGTTTACACACAATATCGGTGTTTTTATAAGTCTTATTACATTAACATTAATTTCTTTAATTCATTATACCGATATAAACATCAATGTAATTTTGATGTCTTTGCTTTTGATAATGTTCGGTATACTTTTGGTAGCGTTAATCAAAAATTATATATCAAACAAATATATAAGAGAGGTCAACAAAAGAAACATCGAAATACTGGAAACCACTGTTTCAAACCAAAACCAAATAATAAGCAAACTCAGCTCGGATAACAGTAAACTATCCAAAATAATACACAGAGATAACAAAATGATTCCGGCTATGGAATTGGCTGTTGAAGAAATATTAAAATGTGAATCGACCGATGAACAAAAAGAAAAAGCCAAAAATCTGCTTGGTATGCTGAAAAGTATGTCCTCAGAGAGAACGGGGATTATTACAGAATACGAAAATTCAAACAAGTTGCTACCGAAAACGGGAATAGCTTCGGTAGACGCAAGCCTTAAATATCTTTCACTGAGAGCAAAAAATGAAGATATAGAATTTGACGTATCGGTTATAACGGATTTCGGTGAAATAACAGACGGTATTATATCCGAAACAGACCTTAACACTTTGATTTTAGACCTCGGAGAAAATGCCGCTATCGCAGCAGCACGTAAAGAAGTTCGCAGTATTCTGATTACATTTGGAATGGAAAATGAACATTATTGTTTCAGTGTATTTGACAGCGGTGATAAATTTGATTCCGAGGTTATTAAAAATATAGGACGCAAAAAAATAACCACCCGTAAAGAATCGGGTGGTTCGGGAATAGGATTATACACAGCATTTGAAATACTTAAAAGATACAAGGCAAGCTTTATTCTTGATGAAACAATAGATAATGATATATTTGTTAAAAAAATATCTATTCTTTTTGACGGCTGTGAGCGATGTGTAATTCGTAATGAGTAATTATTATGGTTTAAAAGTTAATTTTCAGCCGATAGATTTTTAATATGTAAAAAGCGGTAGAATCATAAATTCTACCGCTGAATTATTCTTTATTACTTATTCTTTATTCTCTATTCTTTACTTCGGTTCATATGTCATATAGCCCTCTAATGCATCTGTTACAAGCTCTTCGTAAACAAATATAGCAAGGTTTGTTCTCTCGGTATCCCAATCGGGAACATCAAGAGTTGACATTCCGTAGTGCCAGCCTGCTTCATAGTTTCCGTCGGAAGGTATTCTGTACTCAACCATATCATAAGAAAGATATGTAAGCGAATTTGCTACAAGAGTTGTAATCTCTGTTTTCTTGAGGTTGGTTGTGATAAGCGGACCTATCTGATTTACGATATTTACAATCTGAGTAATGGAAGCCGACTTCATATCACTTGCAATAGTTCTGAGAAGTTTTCTCTGTCTTGCTGTTCTGTCGAAGTCACTGCCGGAAAATCCCTCGTCGATATCGCCTCTGTCACGTGCATACCAAAGAGCCTGTCTGCCGTTAAGATGAACAAGACCTGCTTTATCGGTAAGCTCGTGCCTTGTTTGAACCTGTTTATTTTTCCAGCACTGCCAGTTGATGTAATCGATTTCCTCATCGGAAAGTTCGATATCAATACCGCCCAAAATGTCGATAATCGCTTTAAAGCTTGCAAAGTCAACAATAGCATAGCGGTCTATTCCCACACCGAAATTCTGCTCTATGGTGTCAATGGCAAGCTTGGGACCGCCGTAAGCGTAAGCATGGTTAAGCTTTGAGTAACCGTAATCGGGAATGTACACCCAAAGGTCACGCATAAAAGAAGTAAGTTTGATTTTCTTATGACGGTTATCGATAGAAAGCATAATCATAGTATCGCTTCGCTGACTTGTACCGTCGTTTTTATCAGCACCGAAAAGGAGGACGTTCAGCACCATAGGGTCATTTAGGAGAGAACCCTCTTCAAGGCTCATATTTACGTAACCCTCTTTAATGTCGATATCGTAATCGGTGTTTGTACCGGACTTTTTCTTGGCATTGGTGATAAAGTTGCCTGTTTCGCTAAAGTCGCCGATTTCGCCCAATTCACCCGATTCGCTGAAATTAAGCGAATCAAGCGTATTGTAATAGTAAATAAATCCCGAGCCGGAAACAGCCATAACAAGTGCAAGCACTACAAGAATAACGTTTCTGACTATCAGCTTCTTATTTCTTTTCTTACGCTCTTTTTTCGGCTTTGAACCGACATTTCTTGATTTAATGGGTTGTTCGTTATTTTCATCGGAGTCGGGAGATAACAGCTCATTGAGAATATTTTTATTTTCTTCGACCTGTTCCTCTTTTATTGTATCTTCATTTACATTATCGTCTATGTTTCTGCTCTTTGGAATAGCTGCCATAATAAAATTCCTTTCAGCTCCAATTTTACTTATAATTCTACATTCTTATATTATAATACAAATTCGTAATTTTATAATTCTATAAAAGAATTATAAACGCATAATTACAAAACCACTTCGGCAAGTAATTTAGTTATTTTTTATAAGGTCAAGCTTTTTAAAGCTTGCGGGGTGCAGGGGCAGAGCCCCGCTCGCTGACGGAACAAATTATTGTAGAAAAATAAATTACCCTCAGCGAAACTAAACAAACTATCAACAGCAAACAATAAAAACACCTCTCAAAACAATATCTTTCGGTTAAAACCAAAACAGGCAACAGCGAAGCGAATTGCCGGTCGAAGAAAGAAAAGTGATAAATCTTAATGCTTGCAAGTATAACAAGCTTATCAGATGTACAGCTGCATAATTTTTTAAATTTTGTGGCATTTACAACATTAAATTTTCTATTTATATGATATAATAAAATTACAGAAATGTAAACAGGTAATTTTAACATAAAGTTTCAATTTTTAGGAGGTTACAATTATGAAAGTTAATGTTATCGGAGGAAACATCTCCGAAGAAGAAAAAAATGCCTATGTGAGTTACATTACAGGAAAGTATCCCAATAAAAATATAACTGCGATTGACGTTACTATTGACGGTGACTATGTCAATATCAAGTACTACTATGCTCCCAGAGATTTCGAGAGAATAAGACGTATCACCGGATATCTTGTCGGTACTCTCGACAACTGGAACGACGGCAAGCGTGCCGAGGAACACGACAGAGTTAAGCATACTGTTCCCGTTTCGGTTATGGAGCAGCTGTAATTTATACTTACGGTCTATAAAGATTTACTAAAGTTTGGTCAAGCTTTTTAAAGCTTGCGGGCGACGGAACACCCCAAGAAGCCGAGCCGTAGGCGACAGCTGATTGGAAGGTGTTCCTAGTGGTCTTACACCAGCAGGGGCAGAACCCCGCTTGCTGACGGAACAAATTATTGTAGAAAAATAAATTACCCTCAGCGAAATGAGATAAACTATCAAAGAAAAACAATAAAAAAACACTCAAAAAACAAAAACTCTCCACCCAAACAAAAACAGGCAACAGCGTAGCGAATTGCCGGTCGAAGAAAGAAAAGTGCTAAATCTTAATGTTTGCGAGTATATCATTTTGTTTACACTTGAATTATTTATATTTACATATAATCAATGCACACTAACCGCTAAGGAATTGTGCGGAAATTATTCAGTCATTTTACGATAAAAAACAATGTTTCCTACAGTGTTTCGATGAGAAAAATGTATTAATTATTTCTGCATAGT
>CADCHW010000098.1 GCA_902801245.1 uncultured Ruminococcus sp. | reverse complement strand
TTCTCAACCACACGAACACCAATTACAGTAATATCGTCATCTCTGCCAAGCTTGCTTCCGATAGTAGCTTCATCGATAATATCATTCACCAGTGTTTGAATCTCATCACCGTCAAAGTCCCTCATCATAGCTCCAATCCACTTGTCGCTAATCGACACCGCACCGTCCGACAACATTACAATAATATCGCCGTCATTAAGAACAAGATTATCATGAGTAAGCTTTATATCCGAAAGTATACCTGCCGGAAGTGAGGTAGGCTCAATCCTGTTAATTTTTCCGCTCTGACGAACAAACGTAATCGGTGCACCTGCTTTCATAATCTCCGCATTGCCCGAGAACAGGTCAAGGCTCACAACGTCCACCGTGGCAAGCGATTCGTCCTGCGACTTCACCATTAAAGCGGAGTTCGCCACGCTTAAAGCACAGTCGTAACCAAACCCGACTTTCAAAAGCTTCGACATAATACTGACCGCCATACTTGCATCTACAGCCGCTCTTCCGCCTGTACCCATACCGTCGCTTATAACCGAAACAAACCTCCCCTGACCGTCATTGAAATAATTAAAGCTGTCGCCGCAAAGACTTCCGTTGCTGCAAACGTGCTGTGCCGAGCCTATCTGTACATCAAATTTGGGCTTCTCCGAAAACACCGCCCTGCTCCTGTTGCTCACGGCAGTTATCTGCGGAGCGTTCAGAGTTCTTCCGCAAAGCTTTGAAATCTCCCTCACCATATTGTTCTTTTTAAGAAGCTTCCTGTCGGCATCGGCAAGCTCCAGTTCGACAGTCATTCTTCCGAGCCTGTCAATTCGGCAGCTGCACTCAATCGGCACAAATCCGTTGGATTTCAGATACGCACACACCCTTTCCGAAGCGGCTATGTCATACGTTTCAAAGCTCTCGAACTCCTCTTTAAAATCGTGGAGAATATCCCCCAAACCGCTGAACTGTCCTGCCACAACTCCACGAATCTGAGAAACCCTCGCTTCTGCTGCTATAAAGCATTTGTAGCTTTCATAATGACTGTTTATCGACTGAGCCATTTCCTCACTCTTGCAGCACTTTTTATTGAAAAGCTTCTTGATATCCGAGCCGTCAACAGTGCCGTAATTTTTCAGTATGGGAGTAATCTGCGAAAATCTGTCGGCTTTCTTCTCCCTTACGTCCTGCCAGCAGAACGCACGCATACCGCAGCGTGTGCAGTTCTCCTCAACACATTTTGTATAAACGCTGTCGATGTCGGAAGAGTAGTAATCCTTAAGGCGGACAGCCACGGCATTTACAGCCTGAGAAATGTTTTTCAGAGAATTTGAAGCAAGGTCAAGCCGCATAATCACGGAACGTCTTAAACCCTCGCTGTGGGAAGTGTCGGTATGAGGAGTTACGAAGCTTGAAATCCTGTTGCCAAACTCTTTAGGCACAAAGAGGAAAATTACCGAAGCTATTATAGTTTCGTAAAATGCGGCGGCGGTTTTGGCGGTGAAGCCGTCGCCCAGAGAGATAATACCGCTGCAAACGGTGAAAGTAATCACCGTACCAAGTCTGCCTATATAGGAAAAAAGTCCTGCCATAAGACCGCCAAAGCTGTAGCAGGCGGAAACAAACCCGAAATTCTCCGAGCCTATCCCGAAGATAATTCCCGTAGCGACACCGCCTATACAGCCGCCCGAAACAGAGCCGTAATACGCACAGAACAGCACCGCCGTTACGGCAAGAATACGACCTATCGAAATACCTGCAATCGTAAGGGAATTAGCCGACAGCAAAAAGATACACCCCGACATAACAATGCAGGCTATTTCCTGCTGATTGTATGTAGAGATACCCCTGCTTCCTGCCGAGAGAAGAATAGTCTGACTGAAAAAGTAAGCACCCACAGCGGAGAGAAGAGCCTCCGTAAGGCACATTATGATGTCGCTTTGACCTCTGTAGTTGACCGCCGCAATCACAACTCCCGTGCAAACAAGCGGAATCATAGCCACAAGCGGAGCAAACAGGCGGCTGCGGCTTACAGCCTTGATGTCGTTGAGAAGCCAGCGGAGAGCAAAAATTGTAATGACGGTTGCAACGTAGCGGAAACTTCCTTTCGGGTACAGAAGAATATACCCGAGGATAGACCCCAACGCAGACGACAGTGAGTTTTGGTAAGGCACAGCCGCACAGAAAGCCTGAGAAACCACCGCACCGCACAGGAAATAAACAAACTGAATGACGATTGAATTATAAGCACCCTTTTCAAAAATATCGGAAACCAAGCTTTTACCTTTCAGCTGAATTGTCCGCATTTTTCAACATCCTTTCAAATTTGTAATTATTGATGTAACTATTGTAACATATTCAATGTCAGAAAACTGTCTTTTTTTAATACGTGAAAATAGTTTTTTTAAATAAATTTACGTGTTTTCAGCGGGCATTGACCACCCCAATGAATTTTCATATAAACTTCATACTACAATCAACAAAAATTCACGCACAAGTTAATAAATAATGTTGACACTCCCAATAAGCTATGATAAAATAAATACAATAAATTTTTATGTGGTGATTATATATGCACAAAAGAAACAAGCCTACAAGCATTATCTGTGCGGCGGCACTTCTTTCAGGTATGTGTACTGTAGGAGCAATTCCGGCAGCGGCTGCCACAACAGCCAATGTTACGACTTTCACATTCTCCGACAGCGGCATTACCGTTTCCAACGAAACAGACACCAACTACAAAATCGAGGGTACTTCCCTAACTATCAACGGCAAGGGCAGCTATAAGGTAACGGGTTCTTGTTCCGACGGCAGTGTTAAGGTCAAGAAATCCACCACGGGAGTTACTCTTACTCTCTCCGACCTTACTCTTACAAGCACAACTACCGCTCCTCTTATGTGCAACAAGAATTCACAGGCAGATATCATTATCGACGGCACTGTAAACCTTGAAGACAACGTTCAGAACAGTGAAGACTACTGGATTGACCAAGGCTATTCCGAATCCGATTCGGAAGTTGACTCAGCCGAGAGTGCTGTTATCAAGTTTAAAGGTGCTTCAAAGGTAACTATGTCGGGTGACGGCACTCTCAACATCAAAGCCAATGCAAAGAACGGAATTAAGTCAGGTGCAACTCTTGACAGTGAACTTGAAAACGAGCTTGCTTACGACCCCACAAGCGATTATTTCGCCTATTTGACTATGAGCGGTCTTAACGTCAATATCGACACGACCAACGTTTACACCCCTGCTTCGTCAAACAGTTCGTCAAGCGGCGGCAATCAGGGAGGAAATCAAGGCGGATTCGGAGGCAATCAGGGTTCAAGCTCAACAAACATCAGTTCCGCAGACCAGTCAAAAGTAACTCTGTCAATAGACGGCACGTCCTACAGTGTCGGCAGCAGCATAAGCGGAGCTTCCGCAAATTCAAATGTTTCCGTACTGCTGAACGGGTCAACAGAGATTATCGGCACAACGTCAAAGGTTAATGCAAGCTACATCACGTTTGCAGGCGATATCAACGGCAGCAGCTCCGCAACTCTTACATATAACTCAAACAATTCTTCAAACAGCACGTCAACTGTTAATGCTTCAATCGGCGAAACCGTTACCATAGGCGGAAACACATTCTCCTATGACGGCTATACATTTGTCGGCTGGAACACAAAAGCAGACGGTACAGGTACATCATATTCGGCAGGAGATTCCTTTGTAATTTCAAGCGATTCGACATTGTACGCAATTTGGAAAGACAACTCCGAAGAAACAGCCAAATTTACTGCTTCTTTCGGTTACGATTCAGGCGTTAAAAACATAACTGTTTACGATACTCAGGACTATACCGCAAGCGGCACTGTTACCGACACCGCAGTTGTAAAAGACGGCGACACGGGCGAAATCGACGCTTCGGGTTCAGGTCAGGTGAACTTCAAGGTAAACCTTGCCGACGGCTATGAGGTGGACGAAATCAAGATTACAGAGGGTGCTTACAAGAATCTCAAGGACGTTTCGACCGACTCCTCCCCCAACACCTACAGAATAACCAAGATAACCGATGACATTGAGGTTTACATTACAACCGTAAAATCCTCTTCCGATGACAGCGACACAGATTCGGATACAGAACTTGTCAACAAGTCTTATCTGAGTGAAACAACCGTTACGGCTGGTACGGCTGTCACAGCCACAGGCTCGGCTTCGGGCGGTACAGCACCGTACACCTACGCATTCTACTGGAAAAAGTCTTCGTCATCAACGTGGATAACAAAATCGGCATACGGCAAGGCTGATACTGTTTCCTATTCGTTCTCAACGGCAGGCACTTACGACATAAAAATTCTTGTAAAAGACGGCAGCGGCACAGTTGAAACATTCACATCACAGGTTACCGTAACGGCAAGCACTCTTGTAAACAACTCGACATTAAGTGCGACAACTGTTAAGCCGGGTACGGCAATCACAGCTACGGCAGCGGCAGAGGGCGGCACAGGCTCATATACATATGCGTACTACTGGAAAAAAGCTTCCGGCACAGGCTGGAACACCAAGAAAACCTACAGCAGCACGGAGAGTATGACCTACACTTTCAATACGGCAGGAGCTTACAACATAAGAATTGTTGCAAAGGACAGTTCGGGAAAAACAAAGTCTGTAACATACAATGTTTATGTAACCACGATGACTAACACCTCGACATTAAGCAAGACCACCGTAACAAAAGGTACTGCGATTACAGCGACCGGAAACTCTTCGGGCGGTTCGGGAGATAAGGAATACGCATTCTACTGGAAGAAGTCAACCTCTACTGTATGGACAACAAAATCGGCATACGGAAATGCCGAAAGCGTTGCATATACATTCA
The DNA here is from genome assembly GCA_902801245.1 of uncultured Ruminococcus sp. Lineage (GTDB taxonomy): Bacteria > Bacillota > Clostridia > Oscillospirales > Acutalibacteraceae > RUG592. Next base: position 1,814 of record CADCHW010000098.1, on the reverse strand, counting down.
ACACTCCCGGCACTTACAACATTAAAATAAGCGTTAAGGACAGCACAGGAGCGATTGTGGCTAAAGAATTTACAGTTACCGTCAATTCGTAAACGGCATACAGCACACATCTAATAGTGTACTGTTATAACACCATATAAAATTTCGCCCAAGCCTTTTCAAAGACTTGGGCGAATTTTCAACAGACTTTCTTTTCCTCTGCCGGCATTGGATACCAAAAAAATAATAAAAAATTTTTTTTGACTTCTCCTATTTTGTGCTAACCTCTGAAATTTTTTATTCATTTCCTAAAAATTTGACTTTTGGCTTTTAAAGGTATATAATTACATCAGTGAATTAAATTCTGTTTTTTAAAGAAAAGTTTAAGAAAGAAGGTTTTTATTATGGCAGCAAAGAAGACAACAACAAAGAAGTCTACAAAGGCAGCTAAGGAAGAGGTTGTTGTTCCCGTAGCCGAGGTTAAGGAAGAAGTTAAGGTTGAAGCTCCCGCAGTTGAGGAGAAGAAGCCCGCTGCAAAGAAGTCAACTAAGACAACAAAGGCAGCAAAAGCAGTTAAGGAAGAAGTTAAAGAGGTTGCAGCAGCTCCTGTAGCCGAGGTTGTTAAGGAAGAAGTTAAGGCTGAGGCTAAGACAGAGGTTTTCGTTGAGTTCAACGGAGTTCAGGAATCTATTGACGAGGTAATTGAGAATGTTAAGAAGACATTCGCTGCCGAGGGCAACACAGATGAGATTAAGTCCGTTAAGGTTTACCTCAAGCCGCAGGATTCGGCTGCTTACTACGTTGTAAACGATACAATCGAGGGTAAGATGGACGTATACTTCTGATAATTTTCAGTGTACGAATTTTACAATTTCAATTAACCGATTTGCCGAGTAATGCTGTTGTGTTACTCGGCTTATTTTCGGTTTCTTTAAAAGTGAAAGGATTTAATAATATGACAATAAACGAGTACCAAAAGCTTAAAAAGCGTTACCCCGAGGGTTTTAACAGTGAGAAATCTGTTAATCGCATTGAGGAGGATTTATAGTGATATTAAGATTTCTGGATTTCGAGCGTGACCACAGGCAAGAAAAGCTTAACGGAGAAAAATTGGTTTACTGCAAAGGTTTTCATATTGCTCAGATGTACCTGTATTTTCTGGGGAAAAAATTCATTCTGGACGGCAGCGAAAAAATTACTGTTTTTGTAAAGTACAAAAAAGAAGACGAAGAGAAATATGTTAATTTCGATTATTTTGGTGTGTCTTGGTATTATCTTGAAAACGAAGAAATCGATGCGTATTTGAATGCTAAGTCTAATGAAGAAGCGGATTTAATCTTGTGCGGTTATCTCCGTAACACCTTGCTTGACATTGCCCGAAAAAACGAATGCAGTCGGGAAATTATCGATAAAATAAATTATGCGTATGATATGGTTGTTAAGAATAACTTTACTCTGTCATACGAAATTTCAAAGCTGTCGAAAACTAACAGAACGCTTGGTTACAGAGCATTGGTTTTCCGAAATATGAACAGAGATATCGGTGAGGTATGGAGCGTTAAAGTTATCGATAAAAAGAATAATGACAAAGTTGTATACGAAGAATATTTGAATAAACCGCCGTCTTATATTTATGGCTCATACTGTTACCGTAGTTCAAGGTGGGAGGATAATTGTTTCGTTTTATTCAATGATGAAAAGAAAGTGCAGACTTCTTTAAAATTTTAAGTTTGTATATTTAAATTGTGGACTACAGCGGCTGTTTGTGATATAATATAGTTAAGAATTTAAAAAAAGGATTGATAAAAAATGTCTTTTCCGAAAGAACAAATAAG
>CADCHW010000097.1 GCA_902801245.1 uncultured Ruminococcus sp. | reverse complement strand
TATAAATATGCAATCAAAAAACAGCAGGTCAGTCATAAACCGGCTGTTGAACAAAATTTTATAAAGAAAGAGGTAATGAATTATGACAATGCAGCAGAAGATCCAGGCTAAGAAGTCCAAGAAAGGTTTTACACTCGTTGAGCTTGTAATCGTTATTGCAATCCTTGCAATCTTGGCAGCAATCGCTATCCCGGTAATTACAACAACAATCAACAGCTCCAAGCTCTCAACAATGGAGTCTGACAAGGCTACTGTTAATATGCTCCTCAAGGAAGCAGTTAACACATCTAAGGCTTCTATCAAGACAACAAAGTGGGGCGGTAAGGATTACACACAAGCTACTGTTGATGACGTTCTTGCTCAGAATGACCTCAGGACAGATGCTGACTTCTTCAAAAGACACATTGGTGGCTCGGATTACGAACTCGTATGGACAGACAAGCACAATGTTGCTATTCAGGGTGGAGATTATGAAGAAACAGGTGAGCCTATCAAGGGTATGGCTATTGAAGATCTTGAGCCGGGTGAGGCGTAATATTTAATTCAATGTGCATCAGACTTATTTACAATCTGGTTTAACGTAATGACGGCAAGTCGAGTAGAAATACCCGACTTGTTGGTTTTTGTATTTATTTTTCAATTTTCCTAACATTACAAACCATATCCAACGCAAACCAACTTTATTTCCACACAAAGCATAATTATACTCGAAAGCGTTAAGATTTAGCGACAATATTAAGAAAATCGAGATTTTTTAAAAACCCCTCTCCCCTAAAAGTGGAGGCTTTTTGGTTCTCGATTTATCAAAGTCGCCCCTCATAGGGGAGATGTCCGCAGGACAGAGGGGTTTACTTGAATTTGCTAAACCTTTTAGATTTTGAGTATAAACTTGCAATAGGATAATCCATTAACAGAAAGACAAACTAACCTTTGCATAATTACGCATTAAAGTTATATTGCCCACTGCTGTTTAATTAAATTCACAAAAAATAAAAAAATAAAAAGTGTTTGTAAAAAACACTTTTTATTTTTCACGGAAGTCAATTTTAATGAAAACGGATATCTGATTTATACATTTATAGGCTGCACCTCCACACGAGAAGAGGGTCTTATACTAATTTTTTAAGCAGTAGACAAATTTTTTGGGTGGTTATAATTATTTACCACTTTTCTTTCTTCGACCGGCAATTCGCTACGCTGTTGCCTGTTTTAATTTTTACGGAAAGATATTATTTCGATGTAGGCTTTTATTTTTGTTTTTCTTTGAAAAGTTCTTTTAGTTTCGCTGAGGGCAGTTTGCTTTTCTTTGCAAATTGGCTTCGTCAGCGAGCAGGGCTCTGCCCCTGCTGGTGCAAGACCACTAGGAACACCTCTTAATCAGCTGTCGCCTACGGCTCGGCTTCTTGGGGTGTTCCGTCGCCCGCAAGCTTTGAAAAGCTTGACCAAACTTCAAAAAGCTTCGCAACCGTAAAGCTACAAATTTTCTAGTACAGTGAATTACCGTATGCATCAAACTTTATTGTCCGGCTCAGAGAACGCCCATTGATGTCAACGCACTCAGAATATACTTAATTACAAACAGCAGCACGATAACATACATCAACGGATGAATATTTTTTACCTTTCGTGTTGCAAGCTTTACTACAACATATGCAATGAACCCGAATGCAAGACCGTCCGTAATCGAATAAAAGAACGGCATACCCACAACAGTGAGGAAACACGGAATTGCCGTTTCAATATCCGCCCAGTCAATATCCTTAAGCGAGCTGCACATCATAACGCCAACAACAATAAGTATAGGTGCAGTTGCTGCACTCGGAACAAGACCGACGATTGGCGACAGGAAAAGTGCAAGTGCAAAACCAATACCTGTAACAATAGATGTAAGACCTGTTCTGCCGCCTGCCGAAATACCTGCGGTGGACTCTACATAGGTAGTAACGGTGGAAGTACCTACTACAGCACCTGTTGAAGTAGCGACAGCGTCGGCAAGCATTGCTTTCTCGATTTTGGGAAGATTTCCGTTTTCATCGAGGTAGCCTGCTTTATCGGCAGCACCTATGAGTGTACCGATAGTATCGAACATATCTACCATAATAAGTGTAATCATTGTAGCTATAAGAGAAGCAATCGGAGCGGAGAAAAGTTCTCCGAAGCCTGTAAAGCAGCTTCCGAACATAGAAAAATCGAGATAAGGAATCCAGCTTGTCGGGGCGGTGACACCCATTTCTATACCCAATGCAAATTGACAAATGCAGCCGATAACCGATGTGCTTATCATAGAGATGAAAAGAGCAGCCGGAACCTTTGCAACTACAAGAACAATTGTAATTATCAGTCCTGCACAGGCAAGGAGTACTGTCGGTGAAGAGAAATTTCCCAAACCAATCGTAGTAGCTGCGGAAGTTTCTCCTACAACAATACCTGCATTTACAAAGCCAATCAACGCTACAAACAATCCTATTCCTGCACCGATAGCTTTTTTCAGACTTACGGGAATAGCTTTTACAAGTGCCGTTCTTGCACCTGTCACGGTGAGAAGAATAAAGAACACACCGGCAATAAATACAGCCGACAGCGACGCTCCTGCCGAAAGTCCGAATGCACCGCACAGGGTGTATGAAAATACTGCATTAAGTCCCAGACCGGGAGCTTGTGCCATAGGATAATTTGACAAAATTCCTATAAGCCATGTGCCTATTGCCGCCGAGATACAGGTAGCAGTTACAACTGCGGTGTTTGCCATTGCGGCAGGTGAATTTTCACCAAGGATCATAGGGTTTAGAAATATGATGTATGCCATTGCGAAGAACGTTGTCAGTCCTGCAATGATCTCTGTTTTCACATTCGTACCATGCTCCTTTAGCTTGAACATCTTTTCCATTTTAATATGTCCTCCTTCTGAAAATGCAATGCTCCAAACTCTCAATTATACTCACGGTCAAAAAGATTTACCAAACTTTAACATGCTAAATCTTTCAGATTTTGAGTATAAATTCAAGTGCAGAAACAACTTTGCGTATAGATAGTTGTATTATTTCTTAAGTACCATTTCCGAAAGCAGTACGGCTGTTTCATTTGGATCGTTATCGCCTTTCCATGCTGCGATAAACTGAACCTTTGCCGCAACGGGGGTGTATCCCTTTCGATTAAATTCGTCAAGCTGTTTGTAGAATTTCTGGGAGAACTTTGCAACGTTCACTTGTTTGCGGTCAATCTCGGCAGAAAGAAAAGGATAGTTGACAGTCAGGTTTTGTCCGCTTCTTAGCTTTAAAATCAATCGTTTTTTGTCCTTGAAGAAATTAAGAACAACGTCCTTATAGGTCAGCGGAATAGATATTGTTTCAGGTGCATTGTACCTGTTGGGGTCGTTAAGGTGAACGACTTCGGGAAAGGTGTAATGGTCGAATATTTCGGTATTGGTATGTATATACAAATTTCTCTTGGCTCTCGTCATTCCAACATAAAGCTTGCGGTATTCTTCGTCGCTCTCGGCTTCATTTCCATTTAAAAGCATATAAACGTAATCAAACTCACGGCCTTTGGCTTTGTGTATAGTGGAAACGTAAACATCTTCCATATTATCGGTATAGAAATCCTCATAATTAGATTCCATTATAAACTGCAAAAAGTCAGAATGATATTTTGTGCGGTTAATACTTTCAAAATCTCTCATAAGGTTCAGACAATTTTCAAGACATGTACTGTCTGCATAGGTTTCCGTCAGCTGATGTTTGGCATTTTCCCATGATTTATCGGAAATTACCGGACCGGTAAGACTGTTGTCTATGGTTTTCAGCAGAAAACGAATCTCTGCAAGATTGTAAAGACGGAAACGCTCTGCCGATTGAATGAGCTTTGCGTGAATACCTCTTTCATTGAGCATGCCGGCAATTTGCAGGGCTTCGTTGTTCTTGTTTGTGAGTACGCAAATCTTTCCGTTACAGCGTGTTTCGGTCAATTGATTTACAAGTGCTTCAAACATATTGCGGTATCTGTGATGTGTGATAATAACAGTACCTTCCTCATCAGTTACAGCATTGATTGGCATGGATTTCATGCGGTTGTGAATATTCTCAACGAATGCGTTTGCCAATGCGATTACGGAACGGCTGCTTCTGTAATTATCCGTCATTTCGTACTTTACCGCACCGTACTTGTCTATGAGCGTGCGAAGGTATTTTGAGTCGGAGCCACGGAATTCGTAGATGTTTTGGTCGTCATCACCGACTGCAATAATACGCATATCATCGTTCTGCTCCATTAATGCACGGACAAGTGCAAATTCGTTTTTGTCCATATCCTGTGCCTCGTCTATTACAAGAACATTTTTTGTAATTCTGCCTTGCTCAACTTCGCCGTTTTCAATCATTTCGGCGGCATTTTTTACAATGTCTTCCGAACCGTCAAGGCTGCCGATTTTTCCGAGAAGATCAAAGCAGTATGAGTGGAACGTTTTGATTTCAATAAAATTGGCAGCATTGCCGATTAAGTCAATCAGACGTTTTTTAAATTCCGTTGCGGCTGCACGTGAAAAAGTAAGCATAAGAAGCTGTTCGTGCTTTACATTCTCCATGGTAAGAAGAGATGCAAGCTTATGAACGAGTACCCTTGTCTTTCCGCTGCCCGGACCTGCCGCAACAACGATATATTTTGAGCTGCTGTTATTGATAATGTCGGTTTGCATAGCGGAGAGAGAATTGAAAAGCTGATTATACTTTCCGGGGGTGATATTGCGTTCTATCTCCTTTGCTCTATCTCCCTTGAAATACTTGGATTCAAATTTGTTGAAATCCATTTGGAAATAATCCTGAACAAGCTGTAGTGCTGCATTGTAATCATTCACCATTAGATTTGCATATTCTCCGACAATATGAATTTGTTTGGTCTTATGCTTGTAAAAATCATTGAGCAAACGATAATCCTCACGTTTGTAGCGGATTTTGTTATCCTTGACAAGACGTTTAATTTCCATACCGTTGTAAGATACAAGGAATCCGCCCTCAATTCTCAGAGCGCCAATCTTAGACAAATACAAAAGAGAATCCTCAATGTCGGAGAGAGAAATATCCTTATTTAGTATTCCGGCAGATTTATAATCATTGAAAAGTCCGACAAGTGAGAATTCCACAAGCTTTTCCCCTTTATTGTCCGAACTTTTTGAAGCGAAATAACAAATATCTACTCGGCGGCGGAATTTATCCATGAGCTTTTCGTGTTTCGTGCTTAGTGTTATTTTGATAGTGTTATAGCCGCCGGATTCGGGCTTTGCTATGTAATTCTTTATCGTGAGATAATAAATTATTGTGCGGATATTTTTTATGTTTGATGTAGCGACCCCCTCTTCAATCGCCTTTTCATTGATTTCTTTGAGATTAAACTCGCAGCCCTCGTCCGTCATCTGTGACAGCAGAAACGTTTCAAGCTTTACAAAGCGTCTGAAAAGCAGGGTGGATTTGTTTTCGGTATCGGAAGCATAGATATATGCCGACATATCCATTGAATCTTCAAGAATATTTTCCTGACGCATGAGATTAATTGAATTGATAACCTCTTCTTTTGTCAGTCCAAGAGTATCAGCAATATAATCAACTCTCGACTCGGCTTCTCCGTTTTCCGCATTGGCAATACTTCTGCTTGAAATCAGCGATTTGATAATAAGCTTGGCAGCCTTTTTTTCCTTTTCCGAAAACAGTGCGGAGCGGTCAATGCTCGATACCGCCTCGCTCATATTTTTTGCAATGATACTTGTTGCATAAACTCGGGGGACATTCCTTCCCCGTTTGATATATCCGGCAGTTTCCAATGCGGAGATTGCCGTTTTTACACGTGTTTCTATATCGTTCACGGAATCGTCCCAGCCGGCTGCACGGGCAATTTCAAGCGGCGAACTGCACACGGTAGAACGAAATTTTGTCAAATTCTTAATCGCTCTCCATACCTGCTGAATCTCGTTGATACTCAGTTTCGTTTGATTTAACAGCAAGAAGTGCTTATCGAGATCGCCGTTGTTAAAAAGCACATAGCAGTCCGCCTGTATATTCGGGTCACGTCCTGCACGTCCTGCCTCCTGCACATAGTTTTCAAGCGAATCGGAAATATCAAAATGCACAACAAGCTTTACGTCCTTTTTATCAACGCCCATTCCGAAAGCAGAGGTTGCAACTATAACTTTTATCTCGTTTCTGATAAAAGCTTCCTGATTGGCGATTTTTTCATTTGGTTCCATTTTGCCGTTGAACGGTTTTGCCGGAAAGCCGTCGCTTGTAAGTCTTTCGGCAATCTCCCGTGTACGTCTTGTTCTTGAAACATACACGATAGTCGGACAGTTTTTCGCTTCAATCAGACGGCGGAGTTCGTTGTATTTTTCCTCGTCGTTTTCCTTGTACAGCACTGTGTAACGGAGATTTGCTCTTGCCGCACTTGAGGCGTAAATCTCAAGGTCAAGACCGAGATTTTTCTTGAAATATTTACTTATGTCGGAGATAACTTTTTGTTTAGCCGTTGCCGTAAAGCACGAAACGGGAATCGGTGTTTGCAGCTGTTTCATGTCTTGCAGCTGACGGATAAAATCGCCTATGTACAGATAATCTACTCTGAAATCCTGTCCCCATGAAGAGAAACAATGTGCCTCGTCAATTACAAAACGTGCGATATTTCGTGACATGAGAATTTTTTCTATCGTGCGTGAGCGGAGCTGTTCAGGAGATATATACAAAAGCATTGCCGAACCGTTTGCGACCTGTTGGAGTGAATTTGCCCTCTCTATCGGGTCAAGCAGACCATTAACGGTAACAGCCTCGGTAATTCCTATATTATGAAGATTATCAACCTGATCTTTCATAAGTGACTGTAACGGCGAAATTACAACCGTAAGTCCACGTACTGTTTTTCCCGCCATAAGTGCCGGAAGCTGGAATGTAATTGATTTGCCGCCGCCGGTAGGAAATACGGCAAGAACGGATTTTCCATCAACAGCCGCTTTTGCTGCTTTCTCTTGCAGCGGTTCGCCGTTGTATGTTCTGAATTCGTCGTAGCCGAAAAACTCTTTAAGAGATCTGTGAACGTCAAGCCTGTTGCGGCAGTAAGGACAGCCTTCCGCACAGGGTGTGTTACACAATGTTTTGAGGACATTTTCAATTTTGGGAAGATTGATTGTAAGCCACGGCGGCGTAATGGAATGACTGTCGTTTGTATTGATTAGTGAAAGAGAATAGGCAAGTTCAATCGGATTGTTTTGTATCAATGCGTTAATGTCGGAATTCGAGCATATACGCCCTTTGAAGTCCTTTTTGATAATATCGGATAAGTCCTCGTTTTCGGGTTTAAAATCCATATAATCAAAAAAGCCCTTGAATTCTTCGTGTTTATAAAGCAGACCGCAAAGAATTTTTTTAAAATTATTGTTCAATGACAGAAATGCATCGCATTCATCGTAAAAAAGCTCCTTTGCTTTGATACTGTCATTTACCGGATTGTTCATTTCGTCACTTTGCAGCTTATCGTCTTTCAAAAGTGCATGATAAGGCCGCATAGGAAACATAAGCGGTGAAAGGTACAATGTATCTATAGCTGTAAAATTGATAGAGAAATCCTTATTTTCGCTCAAATATGTCAAATCATGATGAATAATATTATGACCGCAAAGAAAATCTGCGTCTTGAAAGAAATCGCAGAAATCCTTAACAGACAATGAGTGAAAAACCGCATTTTCTTTTACAGCACCTATATCATGTATTCTTTTATCCTGTACACTAATCTCTGTGTCAAAAAATACTATGGATTGTTTCATAAGGCAAGCTCCCGTTGTTATTTGATTTTTAATGATGAAACAGAATCAATGTTGTCTATCATAGTTAATTATACCTGTTTATTCGACAAATATCAAGTATTTATACTCACGGTCAAAAAGATTTACCATTTAAAGTTTGGTCAAGCTTTTTAAAGCTTGCGGGCAACGGAACAACCCAAGAAGCCGAGCCGTAGGCGACAGCGCAGCGAATTGCCGGTCTGAGAAAGAAAAGTGCTAAATCTTAATGCTTTCAAGTATAGATACTTTTATCAAAGCTTTCTGATCAGCAGCATTAATCTGTAACGTTTTGAGTTAGGGGGTATGTAATTCGTTACATACCGCAAAACAAGATAAATCAGAAATATCAATATTCATGTCATTACAAAGTTTA
>CADCHW010000096.1 GCA_902801245.1 uncultured Ruminococcus sp. | reverse complement strand
CCTTTTGCTTACTTGATTACGGATTATCATGGAAAAGTCCGTCAGGATTATCATGTTTTTCGTCAAGGCTCGGATCTTTCTTGCTGTCCCCACCGCTGGTGGTTATCACATCCTCGCTGTCAAAACGGATAAAATATAGTGATCAAACGAAATCTTCTCTGCACAGCCGTTACCCGTGCCAAAAGCAATGCCATAATCGTCGGTCAGGGGCAGGCGATTTTTTATGGCAGTGAATGAAACCCAAACAGAAAATCGCAATAAACAGCATCAACAACGGCTACCATTTTTCGCATTTTCAGAAGAAAATGCCCTGCCAACGATGGGCAGGGCTGAGCAGAATAGTTGTTAAGTGAGTGGCTTATTGCTTAGTTGAAGTTCTGTTTTTCTCAATCCAACGGACAGCGAAATCTACAAGCTCCCTTTGCTTCATCAGACGCAGAACGGCATTTCCGAGCATGGCTTTCTTTACATCATAGGATTCTTCAAAAGCTGAACCTATCTGTTCAAAATCCTCACCGTCCACATAGAGCGTGTCATAAGCCTTCCACACTCTCTTTCCGTTTTCCATAACAGCACTGTGCTCCGTACAGAGATGCTTGCCTTCATACTCTGCTCTTGCATCGGCAAGATGAAGCGAGGTGTTTTTGTCATATCCGACACCTATAAGAAGTACATTGGCATCAAGCTCATAAAGCTTTCCGACAGGTGAACCGTCTCCGAAAATGTTTGACAGATCATGCTCTTGTGTCAGATACTGTGCATACTTACCTAATGCCGCAACCGACCTTGCCGGATGGTCGCTGCGATAAGCTTTCGGCCACTGCCTGAACATCTCCGCAACTGCACCCATGGTATTCGTCGGTGTGATATTCTTGTCATACGGCGGCCAGTTGTCACGTATTGCCTGCCAGGAGTCCTTGCCTACATCCCAATGAACTCCGGTTTCGGGATCAAGGTTCTTCCACGATTGTGTGGGCATCATAATGGTTCCCTCGCTGCCGACAGCTTCTATCAATGCTTCGATCATTGTCTGAGCACCTCCGCAGACATATCCGATGCTGCCAAGGGATGTATGCACCATTATTACTTGTCCGGGTTTTACTCCCACCTTTTCAATTGCGCTTAGTATATCTGATTTAAGTATTAATTTTTTCTCCATTTGTAATTTCCTTTCTGCTGAATAGCAATTAAATTAGCCGATGGACCTACGATTGAGCATAAACTTATCAGCTCTGCGTCTGGTATATCAGTTCAGCTTTCGTACACTTTGTCCTACCGAGAGTTTCACCGGGATAGCATGATTTTCTGTCATTTCGCTGTTATTTATCATTTTCAGCAGCAACGATATCGCTGTCTGTGCACGAAGCAAATTGTTCTGCACAACGGTCGTCAGTTTCGGAGTGATTTCAGATGCTTCTCTGCAGCCGTCAAAACCTACTATTGAAATATCATCAGGTATTGCAACTCCTTGTCGCTGTAAAAAACGCATCAGCTCGATTGCATAATAATCAGATACAGCAAATATGGCTGTGTATCCTTTCAGAGTATCAAGCTTTGAAAAATAGAACGTTACTCTTTCATCTGCTTCCATTGGTATTTTCAGAAAATCCGCCTTGCATCTCAGACCCTCGCACAGTCCCTTATACCTCAAAAGATCCATACATATATCGTTGTCGGCAATACACAGAACATGGCTGTGCCCCATGCTCCGGAGGTATTCGCCTGCCTGCCTTCCGCCGTCGAAATCATCAATCGTAATGTTGCCGAAGCGATTCTGAACATCGGCAAATCCGTCATAGATCACAAAGGGAATACGAATATGATCCCGCAGGTCCTGATACTCATCCTCACAAAAACCAATTATTATAATGCCGTCCAGATTCCACATAGAAGCAAAATTTACGATTTCCGTAATTTTTTTTGCCTTTTTCAGCATCATAAAATATCCGCTTGTTTCTATTTCATCAGACAGATGATTGATTGCGGCTGAGATAAACGGATCTTCAAACGTATGTCCTTCATATTTCGGATGGTCGTTTACGATAACTCCGATAATTCTGGAATTATTCCGTGCAAGCAGAGTTGCCGCCATATCAGGTATATATCCCCGTTCTTCAAGCTTTTGCTCCACCATTTTTACTGTTCTGTCGGAAATCTTTTTTGTTTTACCGTGAAGAACATTAGATACCGTTGCTGTACTTACGCCAAGCTCTTCCGCTATATCTTTTATCCGCACTTTTTTTTCATCCCACATCCGGTTGCCTCCATTTCTCTTTTATCGGACTCTGAAAGCCCTTATTATCCTTTTGAATAAAAGAATCTGTTTTGCTGCATCCGCATACTGTGATAAGTATAACATATAGCAAGACAACAGGTATATACCTTTTGATAATTATTTCTTCATAAAACCACCACCTATCCCGCCTGACCTAGATTTTCGCCTTGCCGTTGCGGTCTTGCAGAGCCCGGTCCTGAGAACAGAACCCATAATAATAAAGCATTCTATCGGATATCAGTATTAGTTATATTCAAATCTTTTTCATCCATTTCTTTCTTCTGAAAACGATCCATGATAGTATCAGACGCACACATTCTTCCATTGAAAGGATAAAATACACAACGGGAATCGGGAGCTTCCATACATAAGCGCTGAGCAGTGCCAGCGGTACGCCGACGCCCCATGTGCCTATAAGTTCGATGATCATTACTGTCTTGGTCCGTCCGCCGCTTTTGATAATGCCGCCGCCGATTATCATGTTCATCACCTTGACAGGTGAAACGACTGCAAACACCAGCAATATCTGCTGTGCGGTGAGCTTGACATATTTTTCTACATTGTAAGCGTCAGTATAATAATTCATTAAATATATCAGCGCAACCGACAATACAAATGATCCGATAAGTCCGTATAATATCATCTTTTTTGATTTTTCATAAGCAGAATCAAAGCTGCCCTTACCAAGCTCCTTGCCTATCAGTATTCCCGAAGCCTGCGCCAGACCGCTGAGTGCTCCTATCATCAGCCCCTGTATCGGATAGGTGAGCGTCATTCCCGCACATTCAAGCGTACCTATGTGGCCATAGACGGAAGCATAAATATTCTCGCTCAGGCTCCACATAAACTCGGTCACAAGGATCGGCAGCAGAATAGCAACATATTTTCCGTAAGTCATCTTTGTAAGCTTTACGGAAAAATGGAGTTCTGATTTATTCTTTCTGCAAACGACGATCAGGCTTATTACCAGCAAAAGCGTATTGAAAAGCTGTGAAATAACTGTTGCTAAACCTGCACCGCTTGATCCCATGGAAGCAAATCCGAACTTGCCGAAAATCAGAACATAATTCAGTCCGGTATTTACAGCGTTTGCCATAATGCTGAATATAAGCGGCAGGGCTGCTTTTTCCATACACCGCAAGCGCGTAGAAATCAGCATATCTATTGCATAAGGTAAATACCCGAAGGAAATGATCATAAGATATCCGGAAGCTGTTTTTACCGTCTCTTTATCGGTTGAGTACAGACTCATAAGCTGAGTCGGAAGCAGCAGGCATACTGACATAAATATAACAGCGATCACTAAGGAAACAGATGTATTCAGACAAAAGCTGCGGTTCACCTCTTTTTCGTCCTTCGCGCCGATATACTGTGAGATCATAATTCCAGCAACTGAAACAACCGCTCCGATAACAACTCCATACAAAGATGAAAGCTTTCCTGCGATACCTACGGCAGCGACGCTTGTACATCCCAGATTACCGACCATTATCTGATCAACGATGCTGAATGATGCCTGCAGCATGCTTTGCAGCGCAACAGGAACGGCAATTTTCGTTACCGATCGTAAAAATGAATGTGACCGCATAAACATCCCTCCGTATTTATCGTTCAATAAGATTATAAAACGGAGACAGCAATAATTCAATAGGTTAATCGCGTAACCTCGTTCAAAAACAGGTCAGCATTTTTATACACTTTGTCAATTATTATTTAAAAAATAAGTGAACAAAAGACGGAGAAATTTTGTCAATAGTCTGAATCGCAGCGTCAACGCTGCACCTATTCATTCCTGTTTGAAAGAAAAACCTCAGGATTTATTCTTCCGCAATAATTGTCCGTGATCTGCACGATCCGCTCATGGCTTGTACTGCATAAAATTATTGCTTTTAGTAAACCTGAAATCAATATAGAGCAAAACCTCATATCCGATGCAGAGGCACTTGTACAGTTGGAAACGATAGAATTTGATGTCCACGAAGGAAAAGAAGCCGCCTTTGAAAATGTCAATATTATTCCGTTTTCACGGCCATTTACATTTTTCCTTCCCAAAGGATTACTGACCGGCTGATGTCGCTGCCTTCGTGATAGCCTGATCATAGAGTACGCTGTGGTCAAAGGTAAGGCACAGATTATTTTTTACAGATTATTTTGCTTTCATAGAGCCTTGTTCCATGATACTTTTTGAAATTATTATCGCTCATGCTATTAGAGCGTTCTGCGTACTTCTCCTGGATATAATCGAACACAAAACGGCTGACAATTCCTTCGTGGTCGCCTTCGATGTAATACTGCGGCAACTCTCCCCTATTTGTTCGTTTCTCTTTCGTGAGATAATCAACGGTGTACTGACGTTGAAGAAGCATATCCCCTTTGTAAATGACACTCGTCAGCATTCGCCTTATTGTGGAGCTTTGCCATTTCCCACGTCCGGTCACTGTACTTATCCCTTGTGCATTGAGAATTTCAGCGATTTTTGTGGAAGAATATCCCTGCAAAAACATTCTGTAAATTCTTCGCAAGACAGTAGCTTGTTCGGGATTGATAACCATAGTGTACTTCTCGTCACCTTTATCGTAACCGAGAACCGAGCTGTACGCAACACTGCCTTTGCCGTCTGCAAAACGCTTTCTCTGACCCCAAGTTATATTTTCAGAGATTGAACGGCTTTCTTCTTGACTGATGCTCGACATTACTGAGATTAAAAATTCGCCTTTACTATCCAGCGTGAAAATATTCTCTTTTTCAAAATAAATTCCAATTCCGAGAGCTTTCAGCTTTCTGATGGTGGTCAAACTGTCAACGGTATTTCTTGCAAATCTCGATAGAGATTTTGTCAGAATTATATCCACAAGTCCATTCTCACAGTCAGCAATCATCTGCATAAATCCGTCACGGTTTGATGATTTACAGCCGCTCAGACCGGAATCAGAATACACCCTAACAAATTCCCACTCGCTATGTTCGGCAATCAGCCTTGTGTAATAATCTACCTGTGCGGCAAAACTCGTCTGCTGGTCGATATGGTCGGTCGATACCCTTGCGTATGCCGCCACTCGCTTTTTGCGGTATGGCATTGGAACGCTACTCGTCAATCCCGGCAGTATATCGATCTTCGTAACCGTTTTATCACTCATTAATCTTCACCCCATCTCCGATTTTATCGGTATCATTTTCAACAGAGCGAAATTCGGGATCGAACTTTCCAAGCAAGAGCTTGTTGATCTCCACTGCCTGTTGATCTGATATTGTGCCGTTTCCTACAAGGTTAGCAAGCAAAACTCGGCACAAACGGTATTTGACTTCTTTTTCAAACATGGCTTTTCTCCCTTCTATAAGTGCTGTTACATTAATCACTCTAAAAGAGCAAAAAGTCAACGATTTGGGTTGAAATAATATGCGGATTTTTTAAGATTTGACGATGGGTACAAATATGACGGAGTTTTCTTGTATAATCATCGTATAATGTTTAGTTCTTCAAATATACTAAGAAAGCTATTGTGGAGATCAGAATAAGAAAGACAAATATATCGAAAAACACACTGGTGGATTCAAGTTATAAACAGATCCAACAGTGTGTTCTTAAACTATTTAATTGGGTGTCTGATGACCGTTTTCAGCTTTTCGGGAGCAACTCTCCTTGCATCGGAAAGGTATATCTCGTGATGAAAACGCTTATCGGAAATATCGAGAGTATATCCCTCCTGATCTATAAATTCGTGCATAAGCCGAACTGTCGCAGGTTCATCATCGTATCTTCCTACGTGCATGCACTGAATGCATAACCCCTCGTCATATGTAAGAAATTCAACCTTTGAAAAGTCGGTTTTCTTTTTCGATGTCGCTTCATTGATCGCCCAATCAAAATCTGACATTGTTACAAAATCGGGCAATCGAATAAGCGAGATCCAGTTAAAATCCTCTTTATGAGCATAATCCACTCCTTCAACACCATCCTGCCACCAGAAGCCCTCAAGCGGCGGTACGACATAATCAAAGTACCCCTCTATCTGCCTGCCGCTTTTCTTGCTCATTTTGATCGTAAAAGCAATTGCATACAGAAGACCTATCGCTTGCTTGTACTCACCGTCCGGGGTATTCGGATCGCCTTTACCGCGCACAGCGAGATAATTCATAGAGGGTATAGTAACGATCGTTGGCTTCTTCGGTGGCATATAAAATTCTTTGTATTCTTTTTTATAATCGAATGGCATTATTGTTTCTCCTTCCGATATGTATTGTTGGAAAAATCCCATGTTTCGACATAAGGAACATTATTATCATATATCCATGATTTTACAAGTGTAGGTGTTATTTCGAGTACACATTCTTCGGGAAGACATGACCAACGCTTAACAGCATCGGGATATGACTTTTCCATAGCGTTTATAAAATCGGGAATATCATACGGTTTGCCGATAACTCTGCATTTTCCCTCTATCGAATAATTTTCACAGCAAATCGAAACACATGGATTATCAGCTATCTGTCTACATTTCAGATAATCTTTGTTTGTCTGACAATAGAATTTTCCACAATATATTACCATACTCATGCTTCGTGATGTTACTCTGTTGTCAGCACAAGTGGAAATACCATTACTCGACTTTCACCAATATCATTCCATAATCTAATAAATTCTGTCATTGCACTCCTCCGCTTTTTTATACGCAGTATGCCACTGCATCAGCCTGAAACTGCAAGCCTTTTTCACCACCCACATGGGCAAATTCAGTTTGTATTGACTTTCTGACGGGGTACTTTCCGTTAAAACGCTCTTTGATGATCCTTTCCATTATAGGAATATTCCACACATCTCTGAACAAGCAATCCATTTGTACAACATTTTCAAGAGTAAGACCAAACAACGCCAGCCGACTTTCCATTTCATCAAACGCTCCGTTTATCTGCTCCTCGATTGTACCGCCCACATTTTCTACACAATAATTCAAAAAGAAATAATCTCCTGCTTTGATAATACCACAATGAGCCCATTTTTCATTAACATCTTTTCTTATTATCTCGTTCATGCTAAAACAAACCCCTTACTTTATACCGATATAAATATGTATCTCGCAGTTTTCGGGATCTGCGTTCTGGTATTCCTCGAAATCAAATAGATATGTACGTTCCAATGGCATTTGCCATAGCTTCTGCCAGAATTCGCCTACGGCTGTCATCATGTTGCCGATCACAACAAATTTTGCATATTTTCCCGACGGCAGAGTGCGCATATCAAAGCCATCGCAGACGTCACCGCTTACCTCACAGGCTGTCATGAACGTGTAATCGCTGTGTTCGTCATTTTCATAATCGGTGTAGATACCCATAGTTTTACCTGTGACCTTGTTCGGTATCGCAGCATAGCCGCCTTCACTGAAAAATCTCTGCCATAATCCACCAATAACTGTACCCATATCGGGAGAAGCATTGTTTGTGCGGGCTGTAAAGCCTGCGACCTGTGCTTCCCTTAATTCAACTATTTCGTAATGCATAGTGCATACCTCCTTTTTCTTTGGTATGCTTATCATATCACATGAAACATGACAACAGTTTGTCATATTTCATATTTATCTGATATTCTTTTTACTATTTCTGCAAATTCATGACGATATTCTTCGGGAGAAAGAATTTCAGCATTGTCACCGAACGATAGTATATAGACATAAAATGACGGAGCGTCTTCCCATGTCAAAGTCAGCAATATATTACCGTTTTCATCGTATTTCAGGATATCCGTGCCGAACTCGTCTATTATTCTCCACTTTACAGAAATATCAAACTTGACCGTTGCCTGAATCTCACCTTTTGTGTGACGCAGTTTATCACAGGTGTATTCGGGAACATTTCTATTTGAACAAATTTCATCGGTAAGTAAAAGATTCGTCATACGCGTGAGCTTGAACATTCGGTAATCTTCACGATCTATGCAGTAACCCCACACATACCATGATGACCATTGGAAGACAAGATGATATGGCTCTATCCTTCGTTTACTTTCACCGCTTGGGGAAAAATATTGAAAAGAGATGATATGCCGCTGTTCAATAGCGTTTTTTATCAGTTCGATCTTATCTGCAACCTCTGATTTATCCCATCTTGACAGGTCAATAATTATTTGATTATCTGCGTTAATAGATGCTGTATCATTAGCAGAAATTTTTTCCATAAGCTGACGGTAACGATTTGTACCACTCACACTGTCAAGACTTTGCAATCCGGAAAGTATCGCCTGCATATCATCGGAAGAAAGCAGTGTGCGGTCGATCTTGTAGCCTTTCATAATAGAAATACCGCCGCCCTGCCCCTGTTCGGAGATAATTGGAATACCGGCCATATTTATGGATTCTATATCACGAAGAATCGTTCGCCGTGATACCTCAAATTTCTCTGCAAGCTCGGCAGATGTTACCTTGTCCTTTTGCAGAAGCAGAGAAAGTATACCGATCAGTCTGTCTATTTTCATTTCAATGTTTTCCTCTCAAATCGGTAAATATTTTCTGATAGTAAATCTGAATAGGTATACCCTATTCTCACAACAATTATACTTGCTTCTCAGTAAGAATTCAAGTGCATAAAGTGTTTATTTAAAA
>CADCHW010000095.1 GCA_902801245.1 uncultured Ruminococcus sp. | reverse complement strand
GCGATTATTATGATTATCTTTCGTTGTTTCGGTAATATATTAGAAATTATCTTCCTGATCTTGCTGTTTGTATAGTCTTATGGATTGGGAAAGTACTAAAGTATAGAAGAAAAATAAACTACCCTCAGCGAAACTAAACGAACTATCCAAGAAACACGAATAAAAAAATTAACCCTAAAATAATATTTTCCGACACAAACAAAAACAGGCAACAGCACATCGAATTGCCAATCCCCAAAAATAACCTACGATTTAAATTCAATCGTACAGCTACAAAAATTTTTTCTTTAAACTTCAAAAAAACTCTTGACAAAAACCTACGGATATAGTATTATATTAACACAGGTTAGAAATTTCTAACCTTGACAGAACGTGTACATATTAATTTCAGATATTTCATACAGTTTAAGGCGATGATTAAATCGCTGTTTTTTAGAGTGTAAGGTTAGATTTTTCTAACTTGCAGCATAGAGAGGAGGAAATATGAGCGTAGTAATCATAGGCGGAAACGAACGAATGGAGGATAAATACCGTAACATTTGCAAAAGCTATGGATATAAGGCTAAAGTCTTTACAAAGGAAAGCGGAGCTATCAAGAAAAAGATAGGCAGTCCGAATCTGATGATTTTGTTTACAAATACAGTATCTCATAAAATGGTTTTGAGTGCTTCGCAGGAGGCTAAGAAGAACAACGTTCCGATTGCATGCTGTCACAGCAGCAGTGCCACGGCTTTGGGCAATCTTTTAAGTGAAAGAGCCAAAGCAGCGGTCGGAGTTTAACTCACTTGACAGAAACGAATTTCTCACAGGAAATTTTGTTTTTAAATATTAATTATTTTTGAATTGTAAAGGAGATTATAACATGAGTAAAGTAGCAGTAGTATACTGGAGCGGAACAGGCAACACGGAGAGTATGGCAGCAAAGGTTGCAGAGGGTGCAGAGGCAGCAGGAGCAGAGGTAACAAGCTTCACAGCTTCCGAGTTCTCGGCAGACCAGGTTGACAATTTTGACGCTATCGCTTTCGGCTGTCCGGCAATGGGCAGCGAGGAGCTTGAGGAGTCGGAGTTTGCTCCGATGTTCAGCGACTGCGAGAGTAAGCTTAACGGCAAAAAGATTGCACTCTTCGGCTCATACGGCTGGGGTGACGGCGAGTGGATTCGCACATGGGAAGAAACCTGTAAGGGTGACGGTGCAGTTCTTGCGGCAGAGAGTGTTCTTTGTAACGAAGCTCCCGACGCAGACGGCGAGGAAGCTTGCATAGCACTCGGAAAGGCTCTTGCATAATCATTATAGATAATAACTATTTTTACTGATTTCAACACCGACAGGACGATTGCATTTTAACCGCCCTGTCGGTGGTTTTTTATACGTGAAGCGGGCAACACCCGCAGGAAATATGTGAAGATAGTTTTCATTAAATTTATTTTATTTACCCCACCAATAGTTTTTTGGGGGAATGGGGGATTGGTATATCTTTTGAATATATATTATTTTGAATTCTATATCAATAATATCGAGAAAAATCCGCAAGCCTTACGGAATGCGGATTTTTTATTATTGTTTTTAAATTATTTAATTGATTAAATTAATAATCAATTGCTGTTACCGTTAATATAATTATAAAATGCGTCTACCTGTTGAGCACGGTAATTTAAATATTCATCGCTGCAGCTATTGCAGTATGTTCCGTTAAAATTATAACTGTAATCAATTTTACCGCATCTCTGACAAGTTGACATTGTTCCGTTTGATAAAGCAACCTCACAACTTGCACAGTAACCCTCAAAAACATCATTTTTTATTTGACCACAAATCCGGCAAGTTCTCATTGTTATGCAGGTATTGCACATAGACAAATTCTTTTCATAGTCGCTTGTAAGTGTATTTCCGCAGTATTGGCAGGTTGAGGGCAGAACATAAGCATTTGTGCAGCTTGAACAATAGCCGTAGGTTGCGAGATAATAATTTTCGCCCTCGCCTTTACCGTATGGTGCACCGCAAAGACCGCATGCCGAACAGTGCAGAGTGCCTGCCGGGCAGCATTGGAAGTCCTTGTTGCAGTAGCTGCAGTGGGTTGAGTGAGTGCCTGTTTGCACTATGTAGCCGCCTTTGCAGGTCGGGCAGGAGATGTTCGGTTTATTCTTGTCACCCTTGCAGACGGGACATTCCGAACCCTTTTTGTAAACATATGAACAGTCGGGGCAAATCACGTAGCCGTTGGAAGCTTTCAGTTCCACTACCTTTACGGATTCGGTTTTAGAGCTTGAATTCTTTTTGGAGCTGTCCGTATCGGTTTTCTTGTCGGTATCGGAAGTGGATTTCTTATCATCGGCTTTAGATGTGTCGGTAGATTTTTTATCTTCGCTGTCCGTGTTTTTATCCTTGTCCGTAACGGTATTGTCTGTGCTTTCCGAGCTTACAAGACTTTCGGCAGCCGTTTGTGACGATGATTCGGAAGAGGTAAAGGATAGAGTGTCCTCTCTGTTTTTCATACGTTCCGAAACATTACTGCCGCAGGCACTCAGGGTAAACGTTAAAATTGTTGTTAAGGTTAAAAATAAACATATCAGTGATTTTTTCATAATCATAACCTCCTGTAGATGTATCGTATAAAATTACAAAATAAAGATTAACTTTTTTGTATTATAGCACAACTTAAGGAGATTGTCAATTTCTGTGAGAAAATATTTGCAGCCGTATAGCTGCAAATATTTTTAAATTTTAGTATAAAGATTAAGAAAAATATCTGTAGTTATTGATAAAATTAACAGCCTGAGTTGCCGCAACAGCACCGTCGGCAGCAGCCGTTACAAGCTGTCTAATTTCTTTTGTTCGGTTATCTCCGGCAGCGAAAATTCCGGGAACATTAGTCCTGCAATTTTCCGAAGCCGCAACATAGCCGCTTCCGTCAAGTTCAACCAAACCCGAAAAAGCCGAATTCACAGGAATTCTTCCTACCGCAACAAAAAGACCGTTTATATTGACGGTTTCCGTGTGACCGTCAGCAGTGTTTTCAATTTCAATGCTTTCAAGCCTTTTCTGAGCGTTGAGTTTTTTGACAACACTGTTATAAACAAAGACAACATTCTCCTTTTGCCTAAGGATTTCAACAGTACTTTCTTCACCTCTGAAAGTATCTCTTCTGTGAATGATATAAACCTTTTCTGCAATATCCGAAAGGTATAAAGCGTCTTCAAGTGCGGTGTTTCCTCCTCCGACAACAGCTACGGTCTTATTTTTGTAAAAAGCACCGTCACAGGTTGCACAGTAGGAAATACCCGTGCCGATTAAAGTATTTTCGTTTTCAAGTCCGAGCTTTCTGTTCTCCGAGCCTGTTGCAAGAATTACGGTCTTTCCGCTGTAGGTGTTTTTCTTTGTTACAACTGATTTTTCGGTGTCGAGGTCTTTGACTTCGAGAACCTTTTCAAATTTGAATTCCGCTCCCAAAGCCTTAGCCTGATTATAAATCTCTGTTGCGAGATCAAACCCGGAAATGTTCGGAGCGGCAGGGTAATTTTCAACGGAAGCAGTATTGACGATTTGCCCTCCGTAACTTGCCCCTTCGAGAACAAGAACGGACTTTGAAGCACGTCTTCCGTAAATTGCAGCGGTCATACCGGAAATGCCAGCACCTACTATAATAATATCGTACATATCTTATTCTCCAACCAATTCCTCTATATCCTCTTTTTGTCTGAATCCAACGCTTCTGTCAAATTCCACACCGTCTTTGAAAAATACAAGACATGGGATAGACGAAACGTCATATTCCTCGGCAAGCTCGTCCTCTTCATCAATGTTTATCGATACAACCTTGACATTCTTATGCTCTTCAGCAAAATCTTCAAGAACAGGAGCGAGCATTCTGCACGGACCGCACCAGTCGGCATTGAAATCGGCAACAACTGTTCCGTTAGACTTTACAACCTCATCTTCAAAATTATCCGCAGTAACTTTAATAACAGACATTTTAATTCTCCTTTTCTAAATAATCTTTTCAATATCGGGTTCGATATCTCCGGGAATAAATGTTGGGTCGAATCTCTTCACAACATTACCCTCTCTGTCAATCAGGAACTTTGTAAAATTCCATTTGATGTCGGCAGGCTTTACAGCGGTTGTGCTGATTTTCTGAATAGCTTTCATAGCTATCTTGTTCTTCATACCGACAATTTCTTCATCGGGCATTTCGTTTTTCAGAAATGTGTAAAGCGGTTCTTCGTTCTCACCGTTCACGTTAATTTTTGCGAGTTGGTCAAACTGAGTTTTGTATTTTGCGGTACAGAACTCGTGAATCTCGCTGTCGCTTCCGGGAGCTTGCTTACCGAATTGGTTGCACGGAAAATCGAGAATTTCAAGTCCCTTGTCGTGGTACTTTTCATAGAGATTTTCCAATCCCTCATACTGCGGTGTGAATCCGCAGCCCGTGGCAGTATTGACGATAAGAATAACCTTTCCTTTCAAATCGGAAAGGTCGAGTTCTCCGCTTTTTCTCTTTAAATCCCTGTTTGCATAGTGTTGGTATTTATGATATAATCTCTACAAGGAGATGATGTGCGTGAAGCATACAGATAGATCACAATCTCGTAGAGTAA
>CADCHW010000094.1:7612-14529 GCA_902801245.1 uncultured Ruminococcus sp. | reverse complement strand
CTCATTTTCAGACCACCTTTTTTGCACATATTACGCTTATATCAATTTTAACATATTTTTTTGAAAAATGCAAAGAAATTTTTGAAATTATAAAAAGTTATCGGCAATACCTAAAAGCGGCTCTGCCGTTCAAGCTGTCTTTTACCCGTTTACATATAAAAAGCAAGTATGTCCGAAAACATACTTGCACATAAAAATCCTAATCTTAATACTCAAAAGCTAAAAAATTACCATTTTAAAGCTTGCGAGTGACGGAACACCCCAAGAAGCCGAGCCCGTAGGCGACAGCTGATTGGGAGGTGTTCCTAGTGGTCTTGCACCACCAGCAGGGGCAGAGCCCCGCTCGCTGACGGAACAAATTATTGTAGAAAAATAAATTACCCTCAGCGAAACTAAAACAACTTTTCAAAGAAAAACAAAAATAAAAGCCTACATCGAAATAATATCTTTCCGTAAAAATTAAAATAGGCAACAGCGTAGCGAATTGCCGGTCAAAGAAAGATATTGGACGATTTTAAATTCAACCGTACAGGTAGAAGATTTTTACATCAAACACTTTATCATATTACCGTAGTAACACGGTAACAATTAAAATCGATAAACTGTTCCGACTTAAGTATAACACATTCAGCCAAATTTGTAAATAGTAATTTTAGAAAGTGTAAAAAAAAATAAAACAATGCGAAAAGCGTATTTACAACGGAAAAAAAGGTTATATAATAGATATAAAGGGTTATTATTCAGATGGAGATTATGAGCTATGTTTAAAAAGTTATTTACAATTTTTGCAGGTGTTACATTTCTTTGTATGGTAGGCGGAGTTATATATGCCGATTCCTGCGGTTTATTTTTGCAGAACAATGAGGCTGCAAAACAACTGGTTGACAGATATATGTCGTCTGTTATGAAAAATTACAGCTCGGACGAGGAGAAAATTTCCTTTCGCGGCATTGTGAAAGAGGGCTGTGATTTCTGGTATTTCAACGATTACAACAGCAAGCAGATAGCTGAAAATCATTGT
This sequence comes from uncultured Ruminococcus sp., assembly GCA_902801245.1. Lineage (GTDB taxonomy): Bacteria > Bacillota > Clostridia > Oscillospirales > Acutalibacteraceae > RUG592. Next base: position 13,508 of record CADCHW010000094.1, on the reverse strand, counting down.
AAGGGTTCGGATTATGAGGTTGAAGAAGCCGACTATTCAATTGAGTATGATTCTGTTGAATACAATAATAAAAGATATACTATAGACGCAACTGTAACTCGTGAGGTTAAGTACAAGAATTATCCTGATGAGATTAAGAGTGTAAGCAAGCACACATTTACCATTGAACAGCACGGAACGTCTATGTATATTGTGAATGATGTTACGCACGAAAAAGGCGATGTTCTTATGCCCGAAAAACCGCCGGAGAATTTAAAGTACAGTCTTGAAACAGAGGATAAACCTACCGCCGACACACCGTGATATGATTTATATTATTTTTTATATGTCAACAAAGGAGCATAGAATAAACTATGCTCCTTTTAGGTTTTTAATATTTATTCATATGTTGCTGTGTATTCACGAACTCTGAGCGGTACACCCACACTGTCGCAGACCTTTTGACATTCCGCAATTTCATCTTCACCGATAATGTCAACAACGGAGAAAATTACATTGTCGGTGTACTTCTTGCATTGTCTGCCGAAGTCGAGCATAGCGTCAAACGATTTCAGTCCGAAAGCAGGGTGAACGATAGCGTTGTACTTTTCCGCATTAGGAGCGTTCAGACTTATGGAGATGTAGTCAATGTTGTCGCAGATATCCTTTGTGATATCTCTTTTGTGGATAAGATTGCCTAAACCGTTGGTGTTCAGACGTGTTTTAATACCCTTTTCGTGAAGATACTTTGCTGTTTTGATAAGCACATCGAGAGAGCTTGTTGGTTCGCCGTAACCGCAGAAAACGGCTTCGGTGTAACCTGAGAAGTCGAAGTTGTCAATAGCTTCTTTCACGTCCTCGAAAGGCGGATTGTGCGACAGCCAAAGGCTGCCCGAATCGCCGACCGTATCGGTCGTTCTGCGGATACAGAATTCACAGTTGCACGGACAGGCATTTGTGATGTTGAGGTATACGTTGTTGTAGTATGTGTACAATATTGCGTCTTTTTGTTCACTCATAATTTAATACTCCTTAATTAAAAATATTTTATTTATAGCTTTAAAAGAGGTGAAGCCCAAATCAGCTCCGCCTCTCTTAAAAATTATTATGCCATTCTCTTTGTTCTGCCGCTCATTAAACTTGGGTAAATTTTAGACTTGAACTTAATTCCGTCAAGAGCCGCACCCAGTAAGAGATACACAATACCGCTTGCCACGGGCTGCATCCAGCCTGTTACAAATATCGAAAGGAATGCAATGTCAAAACCAAACATAATTCCTGCTGCGATATAATAGTAGCCGATAATGGTAATCAGACTTGTAGGCAGCAGCATAGCAATATATGCAGGGTGAAGTATCTTGTCGTCTTTGCTGCGTTTTTTCAGAAAGTGCCTTACAATAATAAACGGAATAGTATTGATAGGTTTGATAATAGCCGTTGCCAAAATCCATTCGGGTGCACCGGCAACTACGTCTGCCATAACTCCGCCTATCGATGAAGCAAGCATAGCATAGGGAGCAGGGAGGAGGCTTGCGGCTATGTAAATGATTGAATCGCCTGCATGATAGTAGCCGTTGTGTGCCACGGGTATTCTTACGAATGTTGTGGCTACTGTGATTAGTGCGGCGAAAAGTCCTGTTAATGCGAGTAGTCTTATTTTTTCATTGTTGCTTTTCATAATCAATATATCCTTTGCTTTAGTATGTACAATAATAATTATAACAAAAACTATCGGTCGAGTACGCATAGTTAAAATTAATAATAACTATCTTTACGTATCTGTTGACTGTATCAGATAGGAGAGATTTTTTTCAAACTCAACTCCGTAATTCGGGTCGATATCCTCCTGACAAATAGTGTCTAGTATTGATATCTCGATAAATTTTCCGGCAGTTTCGAGAGCCTTTTGAGTGTTGAAGCCCTGCATAAGACTTCCGAAAAATGTTGATGCAAATAAATCGCCCGTTCCCGAAAAGCTGATGTTATAATATTTGGTGGTTACAAGTAACTCAATATTCTGACCGAATACACCGTTGTAAATTTTATCACCGTCAATGATACCTGTTACTGTGACGGTCTGATTATTTTTATCGGCAAGGCTGTAAGCCATCTCCTCAACGGCGGAAATCTTAGCACGGAACGGCAGACCCGAAACCTTGAAATAATCGTTGCCTGTGAGAATACAAAGCTCGGTCAGGTTAGGCGTGATGAAATCCGCCTTTGCCGCAAGCTCGCCCATTTTATCGCACATCTCACGGCTGTATTCTCTGTAGACTTCGCCGTTGTCACCCATAACGGGGTCAACAAGGACAAGAGTATTTTCATCTTTAAACGTGTCAATGAACTCCGTGATAAAATCAACTTGTTTACTGTTGGCTATGTAACCGCTGTAGATGCCGTTGAAAGAAGCGTTATTCTTTTTCCATATGTTGATGTAATCGGGCATATGTTCTGTGAAGTCAACGGTTTTGTAAATAGGGAACTGTGTTTGGTTTGTTAAAATCGCTGTGGGAATGGAACATGGCTGAATACCGAATGCCGAAAGCACGGCTATTGCTGCATTCAAGGAACATTTTCCGAATCCCGAAAGGTCGTTTATTACTGCTGCTTTTTTTGCCATATGTTTTTCACCTGTTTTCCTGACTGTCAGTAATATAATGATACAACAAAACTGGCTGTTTGAAAATAGCCAGTTTTATATTTTTTTAAGTGTACAGATAGTACGCAGCGGCATACAAATAAAAGTACTCCGAACCTAAAAAATTTTGTAGCTGTACGGTTGCGAAGCTTGTTAAAGTTTGGTCAAGCTTTTCAAAGCTTGCGGATTCCAAAGGCAGAGCCTTTGGTCGCTGACGAAACCAATTTGCAAAGAAAAATAAACTACCCTCAGCGAAACTAAACAAACTATGCTTAGAAAACAAAAACAAAAGTATATACAAAAACGTATCTATCCACACCGACCAACAAAGGTAACCTACGATTTGATTTCAACCGTACAGGCAGAAATTTTTACGAAAGACTTGATATTTTTTATTATTGATGTATAATATAAATAGATATTGGGTTTGCACCGTATAAGCGGTTACTCCCTGTTTAGATGTTATAAGAAAAACACCGCCACATTTGGGAGATAGGGGCGGTGTTTCTCTTATGTAAATAAGAGTCCTTTACAGGAACTCAAAAAGTAGTCTTTATAAGAAGATTAAGAAGTAGACTACATAAAATTTCGAGCTAACGCTTGAAACGTCGGTACGAAACCAGACGAACAAGTGTGAGCGGACAACGTCGAAACCAGACGAACAAGTGTGAGCGGACAACGTCCGCAGGAAATATGTGAAGCAACTTTTTTGAATTTTCTTTTTATGCACCCGACCAATAATTTATTGGTATGATTGTTATTGCCTTTAATAAAATTAATCAAAAACTACCGCATTAAAATTAACTTTCGGTCGGGTTCGTGAAGTAAGAGTAAAAATTACTATCTTCACGTGCGAAAAAATACTCCGAAAAAATTTTCTCTAAGTACTTGACATTTTTTATTATTGATGTATAATATAATTAGATATTGGGTTTGCACCGTATAAGTTGGGTTTGCACCGTATAAGCGGTTGCTCCCTGTTTGTAATGTTTTAAGAAAAACACCGCCACATTTTGGAGTCTTGGGCGGTGTTTCTCTTATGTAAATAAGAGCCCTTTACAGGAACTCAAAAAGTAGTCTTTAATGAAGATAAAGAAGTAGACTACATAAAATTTCGAGCTAACGCTTGAAACGTCGGTAAGAAACCAGACGAACAAGTGTGATAGCGTATTTTACGGTGTACAGTATAGATTGTACAGCCAACATGATTATATCCATGACTATCACCCTCCCTTCTCAGGGAGCAAACCGCCTACACTTAAACGTGCAGAACCCAACATCTGTTATTTTATCACAGAAAATTTGTTTTGTCAATAATTTGTAATAAATTTGTATTTCTTTTTGAAAATACTCAAATACATTTTTAAAAGACTGTATTCAAGTGTTTTAAGCTGTGAATATCGGTTAGCGAATACAAATGTAAAAATTTAAAAAAATCTCTCAATTTATATTGCTAATCTGATTTAAATATTGTATAATAATATGGTAGAATTGTCAGTCTGTGCAATTGTGCAGATATAATTATATAATATAAAGAAGGGGTGCAGTTAAAATGTACAGTGAATATCTTGATACAATAAGCTTTGTTTCAAGGTTCGACAAGGACGTTGCCGATGCTATGGAGCTTGAGCTTAAAAGACAGAGAAGAAATCTTGAACTTATTGCTTCGGAGAACCTTGTTTCTCCTGCTGTAATGGCAGCTATGGGAAGTGTTCTCACAAATAAGTATGCCGAGGGTTATCCGGGAAAGAGATACTACGGCGGCTGTCAGTGCGTTGATATCGTTGAGGATATTGCAAGAAAAAGAGCGTGCGAGCTTTTCGGTGCGGAGCATGCCAATGTTCAGCCGCATTCGGGAGCACAGGCTAATATGGCAGTGTACTTTGCTATGCTCAATACAGGCGATACCGTTATGGGTATGAACCTTGCAGAGGGCGGTCATCTTTCACACGGCTCACCCGTTAATATGTCGGGTAAGTATTATAACTTCGTTTCCTACGGCGTTGACCCTGTTACTCACAGAATTAACTATGATAAGGTACTCGAAATCGCTATGGAGTGCAAGCCGAAATTGATTGTTGCCGGTGCGAGTGCTTATCCGAGAGTTATCGATTTCGCAAAGTTCAGAGAGATTGCCAACGCTTGCGGTGCTTTGCTTATGGTTGATATGGCTCATATTGCAGGTCTTGTTGCGGCAGGTGCTCACCCGAATCCCGTACCGTATGCGGATTTCGTAACAACTACCACTCACAAAACTTTGAGAGGTCCTCGTGGCGGTCTTATCCTTTGTAAGGAAGAGTATGCAAAGGCTATTGACAAAGCTGTATTCCCGGGTTCACAGGGCGGTCCTCTTATGCACGTTATCGCTGCAAAGGCAGTTTGTTTGGGCGAAGCTTTACAGCCTGAGTTCAAAGCTTACGGAGAGAATATCGTTAAGAATGCAAAGGCACTTGCAAACGGTCTTACAAGCAGAGGTCACAAGCTTGTTTCGGGCGGCACAGACAATCACGTTATGCTGATTGACCTTTCGGGTACTGAGCTTACCGGTAAAGAGTTGGAGCATAACCTTGACGAGGTTTACATCACGGCTAACAAGAATACAATCCCGAACGAGCAGAGAAGTCCGTTTGTAACAAGCGGTGTTCGTCTTGGTACGGCTGCCGTAACTTCAAGAGGTCTTAACGAAGAGGATATGGACAAAATTGCAGAGTTCATTCACCTTGTAATCGAGGATTTCGAGGGCAATAAGGAAAAGGTTCAGGCAGGAGTTACCGAACTTCTCGAAAAGTATCCGCTTTACGAGTAATTTTTTAACACGTTTTTTTAACACGTGAAGATAGTTTATTTTAAACTTGAATTTACGTACCCGACCGAAAGCGGTCGTTAATAATAAATTATCGGTCGGGTATGTGACTATGGAATTATCTTCACGCATTGCCTGTCGGTGCTTATCGGTTTAAGGAGAGGAAATACCTCTCCTTAATTTGTATATGGTTGGAGTGGTATGTGGTGGATATTAATGAAATTAAAGAATACTGTTTGAAAAAACATAGAGCCTATGAGGATTTTCCTTTCGGGGATATTCCGATTTGCTATAAGCTGAACGGTAAAATTTTCGCACAGCTTTACCCGAATACAAATGATTTTAAAATCACTCTGAAATGTACATATGATGACGGTCAATTTTACAGAGCGGTTTTTCCCGAAAAGGTAGTTAGAGGGTATCATTGTCCGCCTGATATGGTCGGTGATTTTTGGATTGCTGGGTTTGTTCTGGTT
>CADCHW010000094.1:0-7570 GCA_902801245.1 uncultured Ruminococcus sp. | reverse complement strand
AAGAGAGATATTCCAAGAGAAAAAGATATGCTCTTTGAAGCTGTTCAAAAGCTTACATTTATACTTTACTTAAAAAACGTGGGAACACAAAAATTTATCGAGGATAAGGAAACACTTGTAAAGACCGCAAAACAAAACGGCATTGCAGGAATTGTCACAGGCGGTACAGTAATTTTTGCGGTAATTACATTTTTTATAAAATGCAAACCGTAGGTTTGCCGCCGACTTTATTCTTTATTCTCTATTATTTTTTATTTATAAGTTGGGGGTGTTGTTGTGCCGCCGTTAGCGGATAAAATCCGTCCGACCTCACTTGACGATGTTGTCGGACAAAAACATCTTCTGGGAGAGGGCAAGCCGCTCAGGAGAATTATAGAGTCGGGAGAAATTCCGAATATGGTTTTTTACGGTCCCTCGGGTATCGGAAAAACTACGCTTGCAGCTATTATCGCAGGAAAAACAAATAAGCTTCTCCGAAAGCTGAATGCTACTACCGCTTCAACGTCCGATATTAAGGAGATAGTTTCTCAGATAGATACATTTTCCGGTATGAACGGAATTTTACTCTACCTTGACGAGATTCAATATTTTAATAAGAAGCAGCAGCAAACCTTACTTGAATTTATCGAGAACGGCAGTATAACGCTCATAGCGTCTACTACGGAAAACCCGTATTTTTATGTGTATAACGCTATCCTCAGCAGAAGCACCGTTTTTGAGTTTAAAACAGTTGAAAGCGAAGAGGTGGAAAAGGCGGTCAAGCGTGGTTTTGATATTGTCGCAAGGGACAGAAAGGTTACGTTTGAGCTTGAGGACGGTGTGACAAAATATATAGCCACAGCCTGCGGCGGTGATGTGCGAAAGGCTATGAATGCAGTCGAGCTTACAAGCCTTACCTCCGAAAAGCAAGGCGACAAGGAGCTTGTCACGCTTGAAACGGCGAAAGCATTAACTCAGAAAAGTGCAGTCAGATATGACCGTGACGGCGATTCTCACTATGATATTGTGTCGGGGTATCAAAAGTCAATGCGTGGCTCAGACCCGAATGCGGCTTTGTACTATCTCGCAAGACTTCTTGAAGCAGGAGATTTGCCGTCTGCCTGCCGTCGGTTAATGGTGTGTGCCTGTGAGGACGTGGGACTTGCTTACCCTCAGATTATCCCGATTGTAAAATCGTGCGTTGACATTGCCAATGCGGTCGGACTTCCCGAAGCGAGGATTCCCCTTGCAGATGCGGTTGTTATGGTTGCGACCGCTCCAAAGTCGAATTCTGCGTATCTTGGAATTAATGCGGCAATTCATGATATTAAGTCGGGTAAAATAGGAAATATTCCAAGACATCTTCAAAATAAGCATTATGACGGCGAAGATAACCCGAATAAAGGACAGTTCTATAAATATCCGCACGATTACCCGAATGCGTGGGTTGAACAGCAGTATTTACCCGATATATTAAAGGATTCCGTATATTACGAATACGGAAATAATAAAAACGAGCAGGCATTCAAAGCCTACTGGGAAAGGGTAAAAGGAAATTTAAAATGAACGAAACAGACTGTGGTTTTACAACCGATAAAAAATGGTTTCGCTACCGTGCGGCGGCTGTTATAATAGAAAACGGCTGTATTCTTATGGCGAAAAATACGCATGAACCGCATTATTATTCTGTCGGAGGCGGTGTTCACTGCGGTGAAACAGCCGAAGCTGCCGTGATTCGTGAAGTGTTTGAGGAAACGGGAGTACACTATGATGCAGACAGGCTTATTTTTATTCACGAGAATTTTTTTAAGGGAAAAGGCGGAAGTATTGACGGACTTGAATGTCATGAGGTGACGTTATATTTTCTGATGAAACCCAGAGGTACACAACAGCTTGACTGTCACAGCTTAACGTCCGAGGGATTTGAAGAGAAAATGGTATGGCTGCCGATTGACAAATATGATACATATTTTGCATATCCCGAATTTTTTGGGGAGAAGTTAAAAAATCTTCCCGATTCGGTTGAACATATCGTAACGATTGAAGATTAAATTTACTGTAATTATTTTTTGTATTTTGCGAAAAAGGGTTGAAATTGTTCGTAATAAATTGTATAATAATTATATAGTAAAAAATAAATTGAGAGAGGGTTCTTGATATGTCAGCAAAAGGGTTTATTAATGAATTCAAGGAGTTCGTGTCACGTGGTAATGTAATGGATTTGGCAGTCGGTGTTATTATCGGTGGAGCTTTCCAGAGCATTGTTTCATCGCTTTGTGATGACGTAATTACTCCCCTTATTCAGCTTATTATCGGTAAGGCAACAGGCAAGCACGATATTGACGAGATTACTGCGGCTTTGAATGTAGGTCCGATTCATTTCGGAAACTTCATTTCGGCTATTATTAATTTCTTCATTATGGCTATTATCATTTTCTGTATTGTTAAGGCTGTGAATAAGCTTACTACAATCGCAATTAAGAAGGAAGAGGAAGAAGAGGAAGCTACAACAAAAGAGTGTCCGTTCTGCTTTAGCGAGATTTCAATTAATGCTAAGAGATGCCCCTGCTGTACTTCTCAGCTTGAAGAGGATAAGAAAATTACTATTGAAAAGAAATAATCCCATAAGCAGACAAGGGTCTGAAATTGGACTTTTTCCAACTTATGTTGATTTGTTTTTGTGATTGAAAAATTAAGCCGATAGCCGTTTTTAAATTTGCGGTTATCGGTTTGTTTTTTTGATAGAAATGTAGCGTATTGAATAAAAATTAAAATAAAACAAAGAATTTTATTTACAAAAGTTCCTGATTGTGATATAATAAGAGCCGTAAATAAATAAGTTTTCCACAGGAATTTAATCTGATGTGGAAAAAACGACAGAACAAAATGGGGTAATGTTATGTTAGTGAACAGTGAAGAGAGAAAAGATAATAACGAAAAGATTTCCGAACAGCCGTATTTTAAAGATGACCGTGTTGAGGTAAACGGCAGAGAGTATTCTATAATAAAGCTTCTCGGAAAGGGCAAGGGCGGTTATTCGTATCTTGCGGCGGACGGCGAACGTGACTTTGTATTGAAACAGATTCACCACGAGCCGTGCAGTTACTATACTTTCGGTAACAAAATCGAAGCCGAACTAAATGACTATAAACGTTTGTCAAATGTCGGGGTGCGTATTCCGAAAATGATTGACGTTGATGTTGAGAACGAACGTATTATAAAGGAATACATAGACGGCGACACAATCTACAGCTATGTTCTGAATGACAGGAATGTTGACTTGTATATTGAGCAGGTAAAAGAAATGTGCCGTGTGCTTTACCCTAATAATCTGAATATTGATTACTTTCCTACTAATTTTGTTGTTCAAAACAATATGATTTACTACATAGATTACGAGTGTAATAATTATATGGCTGAATGGAACTTTGAAAATTGGGGGATAAAGTATTGGTCGAAAACTCAAGAATTTCTGGAGTATGTTGAAAGTCATAAACAGTAGATATACTCAAAATCTAAAAGATTTAGCATGTTAAAGTTTCGCTTCTATACAGCCTTATTTTTTGCTATTACAATTCCATTTCCTCTTCTTCAAATTCTTTCTCCGGCACATACTCCAACAAATTGCCTATTTCGCACCCGAGATAATCGCATATTCTCGCAAGCACCGGCAAATCCACTCTGGTTACCTGATTGTTGCAATAGCTGTTTAGCTGAGTGGCACTCACACCGCAATTCTTTATTATTTTATATTTACTGATATCGTTCTCTTTTCTGTATTGTTCCAGCGTAATGATAATTTTTCCCATTTTTTACATCCTTTCATATCATCTTATTATCTATTATCTTATAACATTGAAAAAAGATGTAAAAGTTCAAAGAAGTTTTAGCTGAAACTATTGACAGCTAATTTTTTTTGTGATAGTATAAAAACAGTAAATGACGAAAGGATTACTATTATGAAGATTAGAACATTAAAAAAGGTTGTTTTGGGTGTACTTGCGGTTACACTGGTTACCGCTTTAACAGGCTGCGGAAAAAAGACAATTGATGTATCCGAAACGGTAAAAGCCGAGTTTGAGGGATATGACGGATACGGAGTTTGCACTATTGAGAACGAGTACGACTGGATTGATAACGCTCTTGAATTATACGGTGACAAGTTTGACGATTTGTCATATGATCTTATGGATAGTGTTACATACAAAATGAGCAAACAGGAAAATCTTTCCAACGGCGACACTGTTACGGTAACTCCTGTAATCGGCAGTGAAGCGGAGGATTATGCTTTTAACCTTACAGGCGAACCGGTTACTTTTACCGTGGAAGGACTTCAAGAGGTAGAAGAGTTTGACCCGTTTGATAATATTACCGTATCATTCGAGGGAATTTCTCCCAACGGAACAGCCGTAATTACAGAAAAAAAAGACAATTCTGTTTCTTATAAGCCTGATAAACAATCGGGTCTTTCCAACGGCGACACAATAACGGTTACAGCAAACTCCTTTTTGGATATGAACGAATACGCAATGGAATACGGCAAGGTTTTTTCAACAACCGAGAAAAAACCGAGAAAACTTTTACCGTTGAGGGTCTTTCCGCTTACGCTATGAAAGTTGATGATATTCCCGATGATATGGAAGAAAAAATGCTTAAGCAGGCAGAAGACAGTATTAAGGCTTCCTGTGCGTCATGGCATGAGGGCTGTACGCTGAAAGAGTGCAAGTTTATAGGATATTATATGCTAACCTCAAAGACTGGCTTTAAGCAAAATCCTTACAATCAAATTTATTGTGTGTATAAAATGACCGCAGACGTAAATGGTCTGAAAAGAGGCGGTGACGGCAAAACAAAAGAAACCGGTCAAGACGTATATTATACATATTACAAGTATTCCGATATTCTGATTTTGCCCGACGGGACTTGCTCGCTTGATTTGAGTGCCGGAAGTATGTCAAGTAACCAAATTAAAAGTGATTACGGTTATGAATCTTGGGGTGCGGTTTTCTATACATATAAAGGTTATAAGGATTTGGACAGTATGTTCAATGCCTGCGTAACTAAGAATATTGGCACATACGATTATGAGTCAACGGTTAAGTAATGTAAAATCCTAGGATATAAAATAAGAAAGACTTCCGGTGTTTTCGGAAGTCTTTTTAAGTTGTTATTTTTATTTATCAGTTTGCAAATTAAAAGAATTGTGGTATAATAAAATAAACTTTATGTTGGGTTCACAAAGTTAGATTATAAAAAACTATCTTCACGTGTGAAAAATAAAACTCCCGAATAAAATAAACTTTCGGTCGGGTTCACAAAGTTAGATTATAAAAAAACTATCTTCACATGCGAAAAAATAAAGGAATGATAAAAATTGACATATAATGAAGCAATACAGAAAATAGATTCTCTCTTAGTTTTTGGCTCACGTCCGGGACTTGACCGCATAAAAAAACTCCTCAACCTTATGGGCAATCCTCAAAACAATCTGAAATATGTCCACATAGCAGGCACTAACGGAAAAGGTTCGGTCAGCAATATGACAGCCTCTGTCTTAACAAAAGCCGGTTACAAAACAGGACTTTTCACATCTCCGCATATCACGGGTTTCGGCGAGAGAATGCAGATTGACTTCAACCGGATTTCCGAAAACGAAATTATTAATCAGGTCGAAAAGCTCTTCCCACTTGTCGAACAGCTCCGTCAAAACGGCGATATCATCACGGAATTTGAGTTCGTCACGGCGATTGCGTTCAATTGGTTCAATGAACAGAAATGCGACATCGTTGTGCTTGAAACAGGTCTTGGCGGCAGATTTGATTCAACCAATGTCATTAATACTCCGCTGTGCAGTGTGATAACATCTATCTCACTTGACCACACCGGTATTCTCGGCGACACACTTGACAAAATCGCAGTTGAAAAATGCGGTATCATTAAGGACAACGGAAATACCGTCTTTGCGTTTCAGGAAGATGAAGTTAATGACAGAGTTGTAAAAACAGTTTACGAGCGTAACAACGTACTTTTCAACCCGATTAATCTCCCTGTGCTGAGTTCCGACATTCACGGCAGCGATGTCACATACGGAGATTTGAAAATTCATCTTCCTCTTGTCGGTGAACATCAGGTGTTTAATCTTAGTCTTGTGCTGTGTGCCGTTGAGGCTTTGAGAAAATGCGGATTGACTGTTTCCGACGAGGCTTTGAAAGAGGGTATTGCAAGCGTGAAAATGCCTGCAAGGTTTGAAGTGCTGAGTGAAAATCCGCTGTTTGTTCTTGACGGTGCTCACAACCCCGGAGGGCTTAAAGATCTGTGTTATGGGTATGCTTAAGGATAAGGACTGCAAGAACTCACTGAAATTCCTTGACGGAAAAATTTTCAAGCTTATCACAACCACTGTTCGTGACAACCCCCGCCGACAAACCGCCGAAGAACTGAAAGAAACTGCAAGTGTTTATTTTGAAAACATCACTGCGGAAGAGGATTATACAAAAGCTGTCAATACGGCTTTGGAGCTTGCGGAAAGCATTGATAACAGTGCGGTGCTTGTGTGCGGTTCGCTGTATCTTGCTTCGGATATCCGATTTTATCTTAATTCAAAATGAGTAATTCGTAATTGTTATTATGCTCAATATTAATAATATTCATCTCTGTTTACTTTTCTCTGAAAATAAATTAAGAGTACAACACTCGGTCATTTTTTAGACAAAACAGAAAAGTGCGGAGGGTTGCGGAGGGTTGGAGGGTTTTTTTAATTCTTTCGTACGAAAAAAATAAAATTTAAAATATATAAAAGAGTTTTGAAAAACGTTCCAAACCCTCCGTAACCCTCCACGGTGCTTTTTAACCATAGTTTGTTAAATTCTTTAAAATATGAATATAGTTTGAAATTTAGATATTATAAATTAACCTGTTGTACCCAATACAATAAGTAATACAGGAGTTGATATTATGCCGTCAAGCAAGGACTATCTTGATTTTGTTCTGGAGCAGCTTTCGGAGCTTGATGATGTCACATACCGTGCAATGATGAGCGAGTACATAATCTATTACAAAGGGGAAATTGTCGGCGGTATTTATGACAACAGATTTCTTGTTAAGAACATTACGTCCGCAAGGTCTTTAATGCCCGATTCACCGTTGGAAATACCGTATGACGGTGCGAAGAAAATGCTGTTGGTTGACAACGTTGATGACAAACAATTCTTAGTTGAGTTATTTAACTGTATGTATGATGAACTTCATAAACAGAAAAATAGGAAAGGGAAAAGGTGACGTTATGCCGTTTGACTACAAAAAAGAGTACAAGGAATTTTATATGCCGAAAGACAAGCCGAATATAATTGAAGTGCCTACTATGAATTTTGTTGCTGTTCGGGGCAAGGGTGACCCGAATGTCGAGGACGGTGAATACAAGCAGTCGATAGGTTTATTGTATGCTGTAGCGTTTACCATAAAAATGAGCAAGTTCGGCAGTCACAAAATTGATGGTTATTTTGATTTTGTTGTTCCGCCTTTAGAGGGGTTATGGTGGGCAACGCATTCCGAAACAGTCCAAGGCTTTGACATCTCACACAAGGAAAATTTT
>CADCHW010000093.1 GCA_902801245.1 uncultured Ruminococcus sp. | reverse complement strand
GCCTCTTTAACGAACTTAGCGTCAAGCTCCTCGTCGCCCGTAACAAACGGAACATTCATCAAAGAACGGTCTTCGGGAACTACAGTACCCTTGAAGAGCTTCGAGCTGTCGAGATAATCGTAAAGGATAGCAGCCTTTTTCTCGTTGATTTCCTGCATCTTCTCAAGACCGCCGATTTCGTTCTTAATCCATTCAAGAACAAGCTTTGCAATGTAGATTGTGTAGCAGGGAGGTGTGTTGAACATTGAGCCGTTGTCTGCGTGTGTCTTGTAGTTGAACATTGTCGGAGTAATATCCATAGCATTGCCGATGAAATCCTCTCTTACGATAACAACAGTCAAGCCTGCCGGTGCCATATTCTTCTGAGCTCCTGCATAGAGAAGTGCAAACTTAGAAACATCAATCGGCTTAGAGAGAATGCAGGAAGAAATATCTGCAACAAGCGGAATATCGCCTGTGTCGGGAATCTCGTGGTAAACAGTGCCGTAGATAGTGTTGTTCATACAAATGTGAACGTAGTCGGCATCGGGTCTGAAAGAAGACTTGTCAAGCTTCGGAATATAAGAGAATGTCTTATCCTTTGAAGAAGCCGCAGCAACAACATCGCCGTAGCGTGCAGCTTCCTTGTAAGCCTTTGTAGCCCACTGACCCGTAAGAACATAGTCAGCCTTGCCGTTCTTAGTCATAAGGTTCATAGGAACCATAGCGAACTGTGAAGAAGCACCGCCCTGTAAGAAAAGAACCTTGTAATTATCGGGAATCTGCATAACCTCTCTGAGGAGCTTTTCAGCCTCCTTGATGATTGAATCGTAAACCTTTGAACGGTGCGACATCTCCATAACGGACTGACCGCTGCCCTCGTAGTCAAGCATTTCTGCCGCTGCCTTAGTCAACACTGCTTCGGGGAGCATTGACGGACCTGCTGAAAAATTATAAACTCTGCTCATTTCTAAAAAGCCTCCAAATAAAATTATATAAATCAAATTGCCGCAAAATTCGGGCAACTGTAAATGTACATAAAAGTACTCAATCTAATTATATTACATATTCGCAATATAGTCAAATGTTTTTCGTAAAAAACTAAAAAAACACGAATAAAAATTACGCATTACTTAACAATTTATAAATCTCATTTTTCTTAAATCCCGTAATCTTCGCCGCTTGCTTTGCACTGTCGGAGGTTGAATTCCCCTCCTCAATGAATCTTTTTGCGAGTGCAACAGCTTCTTCAATCGTAAACTCTTCCTTATCTATATCCTCAGCCGCACCCTCAAGCACAAGCACAATTTCCCCTCTTAAAGAACCGTCGCCGTAATTTTCGACCGCCTTTTGCAGAGTGGTACGGATAACCTCTTCGTGAATTTTTGTAATCTCACGGACAATAGAAATTTTCCTGTCACCGCCGAAAGCCTTGTAAAGGTCGTTCAGCGTACCGGAAAGCTTATGGGGAGCTTCGTAGAAAATCATAGTACGCTTTTCGTTTTTGAGCTGTTCGAGGTGGTCAAGACGGCTCTTTTTGTTTGTGCTTAAAAATCCCTCAAACGTAAATCTTCCTGTCGCAAGTCCCGACACAGCCAATGCGGAAATTACCGCACTGGGACCCGGCACGACAACAGTCTTAATTCCCCTTTCGGCACACTGTTTTATAAGCTCCTCGCCCGGGTCGGATATGCACGGCATACCTGCGTCCGTGACTATGGCACAGTTTTCGCCGCTCTCGATTCTTCCGCATATGATATCCCCACGCTCACGCTTGTTATGCTCAAAGTAGCTTATCATAGGCTTCTTTATGTCAAAGTGATTCAGCAGCTTAAGTGTAACTCTCGTGTCCTCGGCAGCGATAAAGTCAACGCTTTCCAGAACCTCAACCGCCCTAGGCGAAAAGTCCCCCAAATTTCCGATAGGTGTACCGACTACATACAAAACTCCGCTCATAAATATTTCTCCTTATAATCACCGTAAATATCAATCATTTCCTGTGACAGTTCAAAATCGTCACCCTCGATAAAAAGCGTCGGCAATGTCACCAGACCTCCCGGCTGTCCGCCACGCTTGCCCTCCGCCAAAAACAGTTTCGGAGCTTTATCCTTTCTCTGCTGTACAAGCCGTAATTTTTTCGGCTCTATGCCCGAATTTCTCATAGACAAAAGAACATCGGTAAGCCGTTCGGGTCGCTGACAGATACAAAATCTTCCGCCGAAACGAAGCAGCTTTGCGGCAGTTTTTGTGATATCGTCAAGAGTACATTCCGTTTCGTGACGTGCGATTTGCTTTTGCTTATCGGGATTTACTATACCGCCGCCGCCGATTTTGTAAGGCGGATTCATAGCGACCATATCAAACGACCCGAATTCGACAAGACCCTGCAAATGCCGCAAATCTCCGTTTATGACTGTGATTATATCCGACAGATTATTATACTCAACACTTCTTCGGAGCATATCCGCACCCTCTGGCTGAATTTCAACCGACGTTACGGATTTGGGCGGAATGTTTCTGCACCATATAAGAGAGATAGTTCCGCAGCCTGCACCGAGTTCGATAACTTTCTCGTGTTTTTTCGGTGAAGAAAAGTTTGCAAGTAAAATAGTATCGGTAGAAAAATGGTTTTCTTCCGAAACAATAACGCTGATGTTGTTTCCAAGTGGTTCAAGGTGTTCGTTTTGTTTAAGCATTCCCGACCTCATATTAACGCACATAGACATTATTGCCCTCAGAATCTATAGCCACAATAAGCGGCATATCCTCAACCTCGTATCGGTAAATAGCCTCAGTTCCCAAATCCTTGTAACAGATAAGCTCACTCTTCTTGATACTCTTTGCAATCAAAGCCGCAGCACCGCCGATTGCAACAAGGTACACCGCACCGTTTTTTACCATTGAAGCAATAACCTCATCATTACGCATACCCTTTCCTATCATAACCTTTAACCCCAAATCAAGGAGTGACGGAGCATACTTATCCATTCTGTACGAAGATGTAGGACCGCACGGACCTACAGCGTAACCTGGTTTAGCCGGAGCAGCACCGACATAGTAAATAGTTTGACCGTTAATGTCAATCGGTAAATCCTCACCGTTTTGGATAAGCTCGTACATTCTCTTGTGAGCCGCATCACGAGCGGTGTAAAGGTAACCCGTGGCAAGCACTCTGTCACCCGATTTCAAATCCTTAAGCTGTTCGTTTGTGATAGGAAACGTTATTTTCTTCATAGTAGTACTCCCTCTCAAATAGTTACTTCCTTGTGTCTTGCAGCGTGGCAGCAGATGTTCACCGCAACAGGCATACCTGCAATGTGCGTGGGGTATGTTTCAATGTTAAGTCCGAGTGCGGAAGTTTTTCCGCCAAGTCCCGCAGGACCTATGTTCATCTTGTTTATTTCCGTGAGAAGCTCTTCTTCAAGGCTTGCGTATCGCTCGTCGGGGTTAGACGTGTTTATCGGGCGGAGGGTTGCTCTTTTCGCAAGCTGTGCAGCCTTTTCAAACGTACCGCCTATTCCCACACCTACAACCATAGGAGGACATGGATTTGGGCCTGCGTGTGTCACGGTGTCGAGTACGAATTTTTTCACACCCTCAACTCCTGCGGACGGCGTGAGCATTTTTATAGCCGACATATTCTCACTGCCGAAACCCTTTCCGCCTGCGACAATATGAATTTTGTCACCCTCAACAATTTCCGTATGGATAACGGCAGGGGTATTATCCTTTGTATTTTTGCGGTCGAAAACAGGGTCGGTCACTACAGACTTTCTCAGATAGCCGTCAATGTACGCTCTGCGGACTCCCTCTTCGACTGCCGCCTTAAAGCTGCCGTCCTTTACGACTACCTTGTCGCCGTACTCAACGAAAAGCACCGCCATTCCCGTATCCTGACAAAGCGGAATTTGTTCCTCTGCTGCAATTCTGTTGTTGTCGATAAGCTGCTGCAAAACATCTTTTGCGATTTGAAGTTCTTCGTTCTTCTGAGCATTCTCGATAGCCTGTGAAATATCCTCACCAATGTAATAATTGCAGTCCATAAAAAGCTTTTTGACTGCCTGTGTAATTTCTTCTGCGGAAATTTCTCTGATATCCATTTTGTTTTCAGTCCTTTCTTGCACCGTGATTTCGCCTAATATGTTTATTCCAGTCAAAACTGCCAATTATAAACATAAACTCTGTTAAAAAACATCACAAAAGTTCTCTTCAAGCCACGGCACGAAAAAAATTTGTATAAAAATATTATAAAATATTCCGCAAACTATTTCAATATTAAATTTTCTGTGTTAAAATATAAATAGAGAAAATTTCCGATAGCCGTCACATAGGTGTCACATTGTTTTGAGATTATTAATATAATAAAGATTTCTTATGTGAATATTAAGAGTATACTATGGGTACAAAAAAATAAAATTAAATGAAAGGTACAAGAATATGAGTAAAATATTGGTTGTAGACGATGAATACAGAATACGAGAGCTTATCAAGAAGTATGCTATTTTTGAGGGTCACGATGTTATCGAGGCAACAGACGGTCTGGAGGCTATCTCCATATGTACAAGAAATCAGTTTGATTTGATTATTATGGACGTTATGATGCCCGAGCTGGACGGCTTCTCCGCCTGCCGTGAGATTCGCAAAAGAAGCACAACCCCCATTATTATGCTTTCGGCAAGGGGCGAGGAGTACGACAAGATTCACGGTTTTGAACTGGGTATTGACGACTACGTT
>CADCHW010000092.1 GCA_902801245.1 uncultured Ruminococcus sp. | reverse complement strand
TTACTCTACGAGATTGTGATCTATCTGTATGCTTCACGCACATCATCTCCTTGTAGAGATTATATCATAAATACCAACACTATGCAAACAGGGATTTTTCTGTATTTCTATGTTGCAAACGGAGTTATCATCGTTGATAGCCTTGATGTCCATAGTTACCGAATGACCGTGTATGTTCGGTAACGCATATTGTGTATCTACGCTCTGAACTTTTGCGTTTATCCCTACTGCATCTAAAATTTCCTGAACGCATTCGGGGTGATTTCTGAAAAATACAGTCATAAAGATATCGTCCATAAGCGTCATACTTTGAATAATAGCAAGATTTTCTTCCGTGATATATTGGCTCATTGTAGTTCACTTCCTTTCGTATATTATCCTTTAAGATAATTATAACCCTTTTATTTTCAAAAAGCAATATAAATTTGTGATTTTGTTATTAAAAATTACAGTATAAAAATCTCCCTGCTCAAAAGCCTTTAAGACTTCGGGGCAGGGAAATCTGTTGTTTTAATTCTTATTCCTAACGTGTGTTACAGCTCGATTAAAATACCCTTATCTTTCAAGCCTACGCTCCAGCGGAGAATTGAAAGGCTGTCCGCACTGTCAACCTTTCCGCTGCCGTCAACGTCGGCAAGCTTGTTCTGTTCGTCATTGAATTTTTCAAGACCTACACTTGCACGAAGAACTAACAAAGCGTCTGCCGCAGTGATTTTATTGTCGCCGTCGAGGTCGCCGTTTTTTGAAGAGCTGTTATTATCGGGATACTCCGAAATAGGTTTGAAAGGTATGTTGTGCTGTTTTGCGTGTTCTTCCAGCTTTGAACCCGAAACACCGTAAATCGTTAAATTATCGCAGCCAATAAACGGAGTATCTTCGGGAGATTCAAACCATCCGCCGGAAGTCACATCAAAATCGGCATTCGGTACTGCCAAAGCGGTCAGGTTTTTGCAACCCCCGAAACCATGAAATGTCGTGGCTCTTATGTTTTCGGGAAGTATGTAATTCCCTTTTTTACCCGCAGGGTAAGCAACTAACGTATCACTCCAAAACAATACGCCGTCTACAGTATATATATGCTCATTATTTTCATCAACGCTAATTTCTGTTAAATTGGGACAAAATTTAAAATTCATATCCGTCATAATACCGCCAATCATTGTAACAGTTTTGGGGATATGAACAGATGTCAGCCCATCGCATGCATAGAAAGCGTCTACACTTATTGCATCAACACCCTCCGGAATTGAATATGCACCCTTTAATCCGCCAGGATAACACGCTATAGAGGTTTTGTCCTTATTGAACAATACTCCGTCAACGTCACAATAATTCTCATTCTTACTGCTTACCTTGATTTCTTTCATATTGGGGCAGGTGGAAAGACCGCAGCCGCCTCCGCTTCCTCCAATTAAACTCGCCTTATCATTAACAGTAACACTTGTAAGATTTTTACATTTAAAAAATGCGTTCGACTTAACCCAAGTAACATTTTCGGGAATAGCAAAACTTGTCGCTTTGTTATTTCTGGGATAACAAAATTCTGTTTTGTCTTTTGCAATCAGAACACCATTGACAGACTTATACTTACTGTTGCCGCTATTGACCTTAATTTCCTCCAAGGCGGCAAAATTATCAAATCTGCAAGATTCGCAATTTGCCGGAACAGTAACACTTTTAACGGTAGTATTCTCTTCACCGTTTAAATAATAATAAATCTCAATTGAAACAACGGGTTTCCCCTCAATAGTATTTGGAAATACTACCGATGAATTATTTCCGAGATATGATGTTATATGTACTTTGCTGTGATTTTGAGATTCGTATGTCACGTACTCAAAATCATCATATATTTTTTTATCAATTTCGCTTGCACTGCTCTGAGATAATACATTATTGCCCGAAGACAATCCCGAATCAACCTCGGCAGCGTACGCAGATATACCTGTGCCTACAGCCGCAAGCATACTGCACGCAATCAACAGAGATAATATTCGTTTTCTCAAAATAGAACAACTCCTTTTTAATAATTTATTTAATTTTACCATAATATTACTGCTGTTGTCAATTGGATTTTATAATGTTTTTTTATTTATTGTTAATTGTATACATATTAAATACAATATTATTGTTAAATCCGATAACAAAAACATTAATTCAATTTTCATCAAAAAGCTTTGTATAAGTGTTTCACGCACTTGCAATTAGATGTTAAAGCGAGTATAATAAAATCGAGGTGAAAAATATGTCCGCTGATTTACATTGTCATTCAAAAATTTCGGACGGCTCAACCGACGTTGAAGAGCTTGTTCTTCTTGCAAAAAGTAAAGGTATCGACACAATAGCCGTCACCGACCACGATACATTTTCAGGCTCGGAAAAAGCCGCTTCATTCGGAGAAAAGCACGGAATAAAAATCATTAAAGGCACTGAAATTTCCTGTTTCGACTACAGCCGAAAACGCAAGGTACATCTGCTTTGCTATCTTCCGAAAAGAACGGATAAAATTTCAAAAATGATTCGGTCAACAGTCGAAAAGCGAAACGAAGCTATGAAAACAGCGATACCGAAAGTCATTAAGGAATATCCCGTTCCGTATGATATGATTTTGCGAAGAGCGTCGGGCAGTACGTGCATTTACAAACAGCATATTATGCAGGCACTTATGGACGCAGGCTATACGGACGAAATGTTCGGCGAGGTTTTCCAAAAGCTTTTCGATTCACGCAGCGGAATTGCGAGAACTTCATTCGATTACCCCGATGTTTTTTATGCACTGGAGATTGTCAAGGAGTCGGGCGGTGCTGCCGTTTTGGCACACCCTGCTGTTTACAACAGCTATGACGTTATGCTTGAAATGATAGAAAAAGGTCTTGACGGAATAGAGGTGCATTATCCACGGGCAAGGGAGAGCGACGAGAGAGAGCTGTCGGAGCTTTGCGAAAAACACGGTCTGATAAAAACAGGCGGCACGGATTTTCACGGAATGAACACTTCAAAGGTAAACCCGATAGGCACGTGTACCGCCACGGACGAAGAGCTTGAAAAACTTATTGAACTTGTGAACGGCAAAAAGTGAAAGTATGTGTATAGCAATGAATAAAGAAAATATAAATCATTTTGAATTTGGAAGTCCGATTGGGTGTATTGCGGTTGAGGATAATTCACGAGAGATTACGGCGGTACGTTTTCTTAAAGACAAGACTGCGGAGAATTTCAATAAACCGTCGGAGTTAGCCGTACTTGCGAGGAAACAGCTTGATGAATATTTTTCCGGCAGCCGCAAAGCATTTGACCTGCCGATTTTGATGAACGGTACGGACTTTCAGAAAAGTGTCTGGACGGAGCTTTTAAACATTCCGTACGGTGAAATTTGCAGTTACAAGGATATCGCCGTGAGGATTGGTAAACCAAACGCTTGCAGGGCGGTCGGCGGTGCTAATAATAAAAACAATATCCCAATAATTATTCCGTGTCACAGAGTTATCGGAGCAGGGGGAAAGCTTGTCGGCTACAGCGATGGTCTTGAAATCAAAAAATTCTTGATTGACCTAGAACGTAAATACATATAGATAGTTATTGACATTATTAGCTTTTGTTACCCGACCGAAGGTTGATTTAATACGGAAATTTTATAACAGCTTTATTGTAAAATTGAACGAGATAATAAAAGTCAAAATACAAAAATTTTCAAAAAAGGGTTGACAAGTCCTCTCTTTTGTTGTATAATATAAAAGCTGTCGGAGATAAGCCGATGCTTCGAGGTGTAACTCAGTTTGGTAGAGTGCTTGGTTTGGGACCAAGATGCCGCAGGTTCAAGTCCTGTCACCTCGATTTTTTATATTTTTATGCGGTGTTTTAATATTTTTAGGTATTTTAGATTATGTGTCATTTGGCACGTTATAAGGTCGCAAAAATGCCCTTTCCTTATGTGTAGGAGAGGGTAATTTTTTTATTATCTTCCGCAAATGCCGCAGAGGTGGTAACCTTGGCTTTCAAAATATTGTCTTGCGACTGGTTCTGCATCATAGCGTGAGTATGCGTTGACTGTGTAAGTAAATCTATTTTCGTCACTTATTTTTTGAGCTGCTTGGCAATTCTTTATATGATAACACATCGAGTCCATATTGCCGTAAAACTCATAAGCGGATAATTGCGGCTGAGGAGCTACGGATTGAACTTTAGATTCTGTTTTTGATTCTATCTTAGATTCAGGTTTACTCTCCTGTTTGGATTCAACCTTAGATTCCTGTTTTGATTTGCTTTTTGATTCGGTTTTGCTAGATGTAGTAGATTCTACTTTTGATTCAGCTTTACTTTCGCTTGTATTTTTTGATGACAAGTATTTCTGCATAGCTTCTGTGCCGTTGCTGCATTCTTGATTGTCATAATAAAACACACCATTTTCATATTTTAAATGGTATTGTGTATTAAATCCTGTGTGAAAAGTGTAGTCTGCCGATTTAATATACCCATCATTATCAAAACTGATATCTACAGCTTCACCCTCACGATCTCGCCCACGTTGGGTTATAGCTGAATACTCGTATCCAATTTGATATCCGCTATTCCATGTAAAAGCATACTTCATAAGTCCATTATTTGTAATGTATACATCTATATCATCACGATTCATAGATGAATTTAAATTTGCAAATAAAGATTGCAGAGTGTTCATTTCGATTGGTTCAGATAGCGATAAATCCTCTGATGAACTTTCAGATTTTGAACTACTTTCTGAGTTATCTTTTGATGTGTTTGCCTTTTTAGAACTGCTTTTAGATGATTGTTCAGAAGCTGTATCGGTTTCTATTTCGGTTTCAACAGCGGTGTTCGTGTCACGTTCCAGTTTGGTGGAAGTATTCGTTGATGAAGTTTCTGTAATACTTGATACTTGCGATATTATTTCATTAGATGAATTTTTAGTGGGAATTTTATCTTGTTGTGCTAAAGGAGAATTAGCAACAACTATTGTAAATAAAATAATTACTGCTAAGGTCATGCCACAGCCTGAGCAACCTGTTGTTAAAACTTTTTTAGATTTACTATCATAGTTCCGTTTTGAAACAATTTCTGTAATGTTAATTGCAAGAATAAATCCATTGATAAAAAATAGTAAAGAACCGAATATACTATGATTATGTATAATTAAAATGATACTTATAACAATAAATGTTACAGTTATAATAAATATACTTTGAACTGTTAATTGTCTATTGGGTTTGTTGTTATTCCCCGATTTAATCATCTCTAAAATCTCTTTCTCTTCCGCTGTTTCGGTAGTTTCCTCATTGATTGTAATGTGTTCGATGTTTCCGGCGGTCGTTGTGCTTAATTCGCCTGTTCGGGTAATTGACGGGGAGGCGGTTATTGTAATTGTCATATTCGGGTTATCACTCCTTCCTAATAAGTAATTTGTTGATGTTTCAAGTCGGTCGGAGATTTTTGCAAAAGCAAAACAGCCAATTTCCTTGTTGTCTGACATCTGTCTGAGCAAATGAACATTCAATCCTAACGATTTGAGCATTCCGTCACTGGAGTTAATGCCTTTTTGTTTCCGAAGCAAATCAACTCGTTCTTTTACGATTTGTGCATTATACATATAGTTCATCTCGCAAATTTGTTAGAAACTATAAACTTAGGAAATTTCTTAGGTTTATGCTGGCTTGGCATAAATTTCTTAGTATAATATAAGTACCTTATAAATCAGCTTGCAAAAAAACGAGCCGTCAAAAGTTCAATTTTTGAAAGTTTGTGTGAAAAATATATAGTTGTACTCTCTAAATCAAATTATATATTTTTTATTTACAAAAGTCAATAAGGTACTTATCAATTTTAGTTAAATTTTCTGAAAAAGTGGTAGATAAATGGTTTTTAATAAAAATCTTAATGAATTGTGAGAAGAAGCAGGAATGACACAAACACAATTGGCACTCCAAAAAATAAGAAATATGCTCACTTCATTAATTCGTTATGGATTTATATTGTGATATAGATTATCTTTGAATAATAAAGTCGTCTCGGCTTTTCACAAAATCAAAAGACACCGCATAAAATGCTGATTACTCAGTGTTTATGCGGTGTCTCGCTGTATTTAGTACGTTAAAAAGTTATGAAAAGGGAAAAATAAAGAGCTTTAATTAATCTGTTATCCATATTAGGGTGTGTTAAAATTCAAGTTTTTTTCGATGGTTAAGCCATTTTTATCGACTTTACCCCCCTAAAGATCGAACGTTACAGATTAATTCTTTATCTGCTGAGAATATACTACCTTTTATCACAATTACGAATTACAAATTACACATTCTAAAAGAAACTCTCAATAACCTTATCGCACCCCACGGGTGAATACAAAAATTCTTGAATTTTATCTCCGTCATAAAAATACCTAGGCGGTGACGGTTTCTTTTCGGTTTCAAAAGTATCGATAACAATAAGCTTTATCTTCATCTTAGAGGGGATAATGTTTTTTATGTAAACGCTTACCTCCATTCCCGGAGTAAGCCCCTCTTTAAGCTCTGCCAACCCTGCAAGATTCGGGGTAAGCTCAATGAATGCACCGTAATCCTCAACACTCCTTACAGTTCCCGATACGGTTTCGCCTATTTCAAAAAGCTCTGCATTCTCTTCCCAAGTGCCTAAAAGTTCCTTGTGTGATAAGCATATCCTGCCGTCTTCGTTGCTTTTGACTATAGCTTTGATGTTCATTCCGTTTGTGAAACGCTGCCGAGGGTGTTCTATTCTTGATACAGAAATCGAATCGATAGGGAGAAGCGAGGCTATTCCACAGCCTATGTCGGCGAATGCACCGAACTGTTCAAGGTGAGTAATCTTCGCATTTATTATATCTCCCGGAACAAGACCCGAAATATAATTGTTCATACAGCGTTCCTGTGCGGCTCTGCGTGAAAGGGTTGCCACAGGTTTACCGTTTTCGTCGCAGCTTATGCCTGTAACGATAAAGCTTACAGGACGGTTCACCCTTGAAATAATAGCGATATCACGCACCTTACCCTCCTTAATGCCGATTGCACCCTCTTCTCGGGGTATGATTCCTTTTATGCCGTTCAGGTTAAGAATAAGATTGTGGGAGCAGTCGCAGACGTTCACCACGGCTTCGAGAATACGTCCCTCATGCATAGCTTCCGTAAGAGTTGAAAGATTTTTTAAACAGCTGTTGTTTTCGGTTTTTCCTATTAAAATCCCCTCGGGAAAAAATTGTGTCATTTCCTCTCATCCCTTTCTTTTTTCGCACGTGAAGATAGTCTTTTTAGCCTAATTTCACGAATTTGATTTACAAATATACTTACATTTATATTTTAATTTGTAAAAATTTATAATATTTTGGTGGAATATTAAACTCGACTTTTTGATAAAATTGGTGCGTATGGGGTGTTGCCCGCTGATGAATTTATATGCGAAAATGGGGAAAAGTATGATTTATTTTAATATTAAAAAGAATGGTCAAGCTTTTTAAAGCTTGACCATTCTTTTAACATGCTTTGCAACCGTACAGCTACAATATTTTTCTACCTGTACGGTTGAATTGAAATAGTAGGTTATCTTTTTTGGATCGGCAATTCGCTACGCTGTTGCCTTTGTTGGTTTGTACGAATGGATACGTTTTTGTATATGATTTTGTTTTTTGTTTTCTTATTTTTCTTTGCAAATTGGTTTCGTCAGCGAGCAGGGCTCTGCCCCTGCACCCCGCAAGCTTTGAAAAGCTTGACCAAACTTTAACAAGCTTTTCAACCGTACAGCTACAATATTTTTTGCCACAGATTCTTTTCTCTTCTTCTGCATTACGTATTTCTCCGCAATGCCTATTTTTCATTGTGCCGGTTTTCGAGTGCATTACGAGCCTTTGCGTGACCTTGCTCTGCCGCAAGCTTATACCATTTTACGGCTTCCTCGATATTTTTGTCTACACCGTTTCCGTTGTAATAACAATTTCCGAGTTTATACCGAGCTTCGTCATTTCCCTGCTCCGCCGCAAGCTTGTACCATTTCACGGCTTCCTTATAGTTTTTGGGTACACCCTTTCCTTCTTCGTAGCATAAACCCAGAAAAGCTTGAGAATCCTTATTTCCCTTTTTGGCAGAGAGTTTTGATAATTCCACGATTTCCTTGTAATTGTTGTATTCCTCCAACTTTTTTTCGCAAGCTTTAATAGCTTCCGCAGCTCCTTCAAAATTCTGCTTCGCCGCAAGCGTATACCATTTTACGGCTTCACCGTAATTTTGAGTTACACCATTGCCGTTTTCGTAGCAGAATCCCAGATTATTCTGAGCAGCTGCCAGACCCTGTTCCGCAGCGAGCTTGTACCATTTCACGGCTTCCTCGTAATTTTGATTTACACCTTTGCCGTTTTCATAGCACGAGCCGAGAATAGCTTGTGCTTCCGAATCATTCTGTTCTGCGGCAAGGAGAAATTGTTTTACAGCTTCTTCGTAATCCTGCTCTATACCTGTTCCGTCATAATAACATAAACCAAGAAAGTATTGACCTGTTTTATTACCTTTTTTGGAGGAAAGCTTGAACAACTCTACGGCTTCACCGTAATTTTGAGTTACACCATTGCCGTTTTCGTAGCATAATCCCAGATTATTCAGGGCAACGGAATCACCCTGCTTGGCAGCAAGTCTGTACCACTTTACGGCTTCCTCGTAATTTTGATTTACGCCTTTGCCGTTTTCATAGCAGACCCCGAGATTATTTTGAGCAGCCGCAAAACCTTTTTTGGAGGAAAGCTTGAACAACTCTACAGCTTCATCGTAATCTTGAGTTACACCTTTTCCGTTATAGTAACAAACACCAAGATTATTTTGAGCAGCTGAATAACCCTGTTCGGCAGCAAGCTTGTAACATTGTACGGCTTTTTCAAAATCTTGATCTGCACCTTTGCCGTTTTTGTAGCAGTTTCCGAGATTATTCAGGGCAACGGAATCACCCTGCTTGGCAGCAAGTCTGTACCACTTTACGGCTTCACCGTAATTTTGAGTTACACCATTGCCGTTTTTGTAGCAGAATCCCAGATCATTCTGAGCAGCTGCCAGACCCTGTTCCGCAGCGAGCTTGTACCAGTTCACGGCTTCTTCGTAATTTTGCTCTACTCCTTTTCCTAAAGAGTAGCAAACAGCCAGATGGTATTGAGCCTCTGCAAGACCCTGTTTAGCCGCAAGCTGAAACCATTTAAAGGCTTCCTCGTAATTTTTGGCAACACCTCTTCCATTGGCATAGCAAATTCCCAAATGATTTTGAGCTTCTGCGTTTCCTTGCTTTGCCGCAAGTTCATACAATTTCACTGCTTCTTTAAAATTTTGATTTACACCAATGCCCTTTTCATAGCAAACTCCCAGATGATTTTGAGCTTCTGTATTTCCTTGCTTTGCCGCAAGTTCGTACCATTTCACAGCTTCTTTGTAATTTTGGGTTACACCATTTCCGTTTTCATAGCAGCCCCCGAGATTATTTTGGGCAGCGGAATTACCCTTTTTGGCTGCAAGCTCGTACCATCTCACGGCTTCCTCGTAATTTTGAGTTACACCATTGCCGTTTTCATAGCAGACCCCGAGATTATTTTGGGCAGCTGTCATACCCTGTTCGGCAGCTCGCTTGTACCATCTCACGGCTTCTACGGAATTTAGCTTTACGCCATTGCCTTTTTCATAGCAGAACCCAAGATTATTCTGAGCAGCTGCCAAATTTTGTTCGGCAGCTTTCCTGCACCAGTTTACGGCTTCCTCTTTATTTTGCTGTACACCTTTTCCCAAAGAGTAGCAAACAGCCAGACGGTTTTGAGCGTCTGCAAGACCCTGTTCCGCCGCAAGTTTGAACCATTTAAAGGCTTCATTGTAATTTTGAGCAACACCGTTTCCGTTGACATAACAAACGCCCAAATAATTTTGAGCTTTTTCGTTTCCTTGCATTGCGGCAAGCTTGAACCATTTTACGGCATTTTCTTGATTTTGCTCCGTACCACTTCCCGTATAATAACATAAACCGAGATGTAGTTGAGCTTCCGCATAACCTTGTTTTGCCGCAAGCTTGTACCACCTCACAGCTTCATATTCGTCTTTTTCCACACACTGCCCGTTTTCATAGCAGAAACCAAGGTCATACCGAGCCTGAATATGACCCTGCTCCGCAGCAAGTCTGCACCATTTTATTGCTTCCGAATAATCTGTTTCTGTTCCTTCGCCTTTGTAATAACAATTGCAGAGAGCATATCGAGCCTCCGCATGACCACGTTCGGCGGCAAGCTTGTAGTTTTTCACAGCTTCTTCAAGGTCTTTTTCAACATTTGTTCCGTTATAATAATCATTGCCGAGATTATAGAATTTTTCCGCACTTGAAAGCGTATTGCCTAGCTTTCCTTTCATATCGGACATAAATTCATTGATAGCCATTGTAGTATTTTCCTTTCTTTCATAAATATATCTTTTTAATTATAACATAAATTTTTATATAAATTTGTTAATTTTTTGGAAATTATGCGGACAGCGGAAAGCATACAACGGTTTTAAAAAAAGGTTGCGTTTTTAGGGGGATTGTGATAAAATATAATTATAAGAAAATTACGGAGGATACATAAATCTATATGAAAAAACAGTTTTTGGAAGTCGGTCAAATTGTCAATACTCAGGGGCTAAAAGGCGAAATGCGTGTTGACCCTTGGTGTGACGGTCCCGAGTTTATATGTATGTTTGATGAGCTGTACCTGAAAAACGGTGATACTATAAAAATCACTAAGTCAAGAGTTCAAAAGAATGTTGCTGTTATCAAGGTCGAGGGAATAGATTCCATTGAGCAGGCTGACACCATGAGGAGAACAGTTCTCTATATTAACCGTGACGACGTTCAGCTTGACGATGATGTTTTCTTTGTTCAGGATATTCTTAATTGTGATGTCGTTGATATCGATACAAAGAAGTCCTACGGCAAGATTACCGATGTTATCAAAACAGGTGCAAACGATGTGTATCAGGTTACCGGTGAAGACGGCAAAAATTATCTTGTTCCCGTTATAGACGATGTTGTTATCAATACCGATATTGACAGCGGTGTGGTTGAGATTCGTCCGATGAAAGGAATTTTTGACGATGAGGATTGATATTATAACGCTGTTCCCCGAAATGTGCGAAGCGGTTATGAGCGAGAGTATTATCGGCAGAGCGAGAAAAGCCGGTGCGGTTGAGATAAACTGTCACCAGCTTCGTGA
The DNA here is from genome assembly GCA_902801245.1 of uncultured Ruminococcus sp. Taxonomy (GTDB): domain Bacteria; phylum Bacillota; class Clostridia; order Oscillospirales; family Acutalibacteraceae; genus RUG592. The sequence goes on along the minus strand of CADCHW010000092.1, from coordinate 3,585 downwards.
CTTCGCTTTCGATAAGCACAGACGTGTCGATGACACTCCTTACGGCGGCGGTATGGGTATGCTTATGCTTGCCGAACCGATTGCACTTTGTTTTGAGGATATCTGTAAACAGGTCGGCAAACGTCCGCATTTTATCTATATGTCGCCGCAGGGGAAAACGCTTACCCAAAGCAGAATTAAAGAGCTTGCACAGCTTGATAATGTCTGTTTGCTGTGCGGTCATTACGAGGGTGTTGACGAACGGCTTCTTGAGGAGTTTGTTGATGAGGAAATTTCAATCGGCGATTATGTTCTCACGGGCGGAGAGCTGCCGGCTTTGGTGCTTGCCGATTCGCTTGCAAGAATGATTCCCGGGGTGCTTTCCGATGACGAATGCTTCGAGCAGGAGAGCCATTATAACGGACTTCTGGAATATCCGCAGTATACACGTCCGAGTGTGTGGAGGGGCAGGGAAGTGCCTGCCGTGCTTATGAGCGGACATCATAAAAACGTCGAGGCTTTCAGACGTGAGCAGTCGGTTATAAGAACGGCTAAGAAACGTCCGGAGCTGATTGAAAAAGCTGAACTTACAGAAAAAGAGAGGATTTTGGTTAAAGAGCTGATATCCGAAGAGTAAAAAGTGTATCAAAATTTTTATAAAAAATACACAAAGAAAATTTTTTATTTTCGGCTTGAATAGTTCATCAATCCAAACTTAAAAATAACTGTTGACGATAGCCGTTAATGTGATATAATAGTATATATAAACAAAACTCAAAAACAGAAAATTTTTCTTAATATTTTCAATGGAGAGAGGGTTACTTAAAATGTGTGTTAAGGAAGTTTTAGTTGAAAATCAGGTTGGTTTGCATGCTCGTCCGGCTACGTTCTTTATTCAGAAAGCCAATGAGTTCAAGGCTTCAATTTGGGTAGAGAAAGAAGAAAGACGTGTCAATGCAAAGAGCCTTTTGGGTGTTCTTTCGCTTGGTATTGTAGGCGGCACTACAATCAAGATTCTTGCCGATGGTGTCGACGAAGAGGAAGCAGTAGACAGCTTGGTAGAGCTTGTTAAGTCGGGTTTTGCTTCTTAAATTATTTTCAACATACAAACTATTTAGCATCGACATTTTTTGGTCGGTGCTTAATTTTTTAGTCGGTAACACCTAAGGAACTGTCAGAAAATAACTTGAACATTTATACTTGTCTAATTTGCCCTGTGTGTCGTTACAACACCTTGATTATACTTGTCTAATTTGCCCTGTGTGTCGTTACAACACCTTGAAATACGTCAGTATTCCTGCGGTGTTGTGCCTAACACAGAACAAATTATCCTGCGTATAAATTGTTCAACTTATTTCCCAACAGTTCCTAAAGAATTTTTAAATTCGGAATTTCATTGTCACGGATATGTCACATATTGTCACGGCTTTTTTTCCAGACCCGTATAAATACAAACCCAAAAAAAGATAAACTTGCGATTAAAATAAATAGAAGTGGAGGCATATATAGAAAATGAATCCAAAATTAAAAGAACTACGAGAAAAAGCTATGAATCTCCCCCTGCAGCCGGGGGTGTATATTATGCACAATTCCAAAAAGGAAATTATCTATATCGGCAAGGCTAAAGCTTTGAAAAACAGAGTAAGTCAATATTTCGGTTCTCAAAATAACCATAACGCAAAAGTCCGCCGTATGGTTGAGAATGTAGATTACTTTGAATATATCATCACCGACAGCGAGTTTGAAGCTCTTGTGCTTGAAGCAAGCCTTATAAAACAGAATAAACCACGGTATAATATATTGTTAAAGGACGATAAAGGCTACAGCTATATCAAAATTTCAAAAGAGCCTTTCCCACGCATTACCGAAGCGAAAAAGCCCGACGGCACAGGCGAGTTTATAGGTCCTTATACAAGCTCCTATTATGTTAAAAATGCCGTTGACCAGACAGTTAAAATTTTTAAACTACCCACCTGCGGAAAGAAATTTCCCGAGGATTTCGGAAAGGGTCGCCCGTGTCTGAATTTCCATATTAAACAGTGCTGCGGTTTGTGCCGTGGAAAAATTTCCCAAAAAGAATATAACGAAACTATTAAGGAAGCCGTTGAATTTCTGAAAAACGGTACAACGATTTCAATTAAAGAGCTTGAAAAAGAAATGCTTGAAGCAGCGGAAAATCTTGAATTTGAACGTGCTGCGAAAATCCGTGACAGAATAACCTCCGTAAAGCGTATGAGTGATAAACAGAAAGTTGTTGCGTCAAAGGTGCGTGAGCAGGACGTTATCGCTTTGTTTGCAGATGGCACGGACGGCTGCTTTCAGGTGTTCAGATTTTCTAACGGTATGCTTTACGACAGGGAAACTTTTCTTATAAAGGATATTGGCGACGAAAGTACTGCTTTCTCAGAGTTCATTTTGCAGTATTACGCTATGCGTGACAGGATTCCTCCGTGCCTTACGACCGACAGAGAGGTCGAGGACAGCGAGAATATCGAGCATTGGTTATCTGATAAGGCAGGAAGAAAGGTCGTTATTTTCGCACCTCAGAGGGGCGAGAGAATGCAGCTTGTGACGATGTGTAAAAACAATGCCGCCGAGGTTCTGGCTCAAAGCAAGAACAGTCAAGGTAAACAGTATGCCGTTCTTAAAGAGCTGGGCGAACTGCTGGGACTTAAAAAAGTTCCTGTTTATATTGAGTCGTATGATATATCAAACCTTGCAGGCACGGAGAATGTCGCAGGTATGGTTGTATTTGAGAACGGCAGACCGCTTAAATCGGCTTACAGAAAATTTAAAATAAAGTTGTTTGAGGGTCAGGACGATTACGCATCTATGAACGAGGTTCTTACAAGACGTTTCGAGGAGTATCACAAGCTGAAAAACACAGGCGAGGGCTTCGGCAGACTTCCCGATTTAATTCTTCTTGACGGCGGCAAGGGTCAGATTTCGGCGGTGCGGCCCGTTTTGAAAAAAGCCGGTGTTGACGTTCCGCTGTTTGGTATGGTTAAGGACGACAAGCACAAAACAAGAGCTATTACGGACGGCGAGGGCGAGATTGAGTTAAAGTCGATAAGAAGCACATATACGTTTGTTTCGGAGATACAAGAGGAGGTTCACCGTTTCGCTATCGGATATCATCATCAGCGGAGAAGTAATTCTACTTTCAAGAGTTCGCTTACGGATATAGAGGGAATAGGCACGACCAGAGCAAAGATTTATTGAAGCATTTCGGGTCGATTAAGAACATTAAGGAAGCGGAGCTTGAAGAGCTTGAAAATGCTCCGGGAATGACAAGGAATGCGGCAAACGCAGTGTACACGTATTTTCATCGTGAAGATGAAAATACATGAAGTGTGCATAGCATATGAAGTTTGCCTTTTTGAATAAGATTAAATTTTTTTACAAAAATGTAATATTTTTCATTAAAAAAGGTTGACGAAATGGTAACAAACGTGTTATAATTTATAGAGTTAAGTAGGCGGACAACGTCCGCAGAAGAGAGTCGAAGCAGAAGAGAGTCGAAGGTGAAACATCTCTTATAATCCTACTTTAGTTACATTTATTTGACTTTGGTTTATAATTGGTACAGGTTAGAATCAAACTATA
>CADCHW010000091.1 GCA_902801245.1 uncultured Ruminococcus sp. | reverse complement strand
TACTCTACGAGATTGTGATCTATCTGTATGCTTCACGCACATCATCTCCTTGTAGAGATTATATCATAAATACCAACACTATGCAAACAGGGATTTTTTAAAATTTTTGAAAGCTATTTTTAGATTTTGATTTTATATCCGAAACAATTTAAACTTTGTCTTTCTTTGACCGGCAATTCGCTTCGCTGTTGCCTTTGTTGGTTTGTATGGATAGATACGTTTTTTGTGTATGTTTTTATTTTTGTTTCTAAGAATAGTTCGTTTAGTTTCGCTGAGGGAAATTTATTTTTCTTTGCAAGTTGGTTTCGTCAGCGACAAGGGCTCTGCCCTTGACCCGCCAACTTTTGTAAAAGTTGGATCAAAACTTTAACAAGCTTCGCACCGTCGAAAGATATTAAAAAAATTGAACAGGAGGATTTAAAAAAATGAGTTTTAAATACAACACTATTCCCGAGGCTCTCGAAGCTCTCAGACAAGGCAAGCTTATTCTCTGCACGGACGACCCCGACAGAGAAAACGAGGGCGATTTAATCTGTGCGGCTCAGTTCGCAACCACGGAAAATGTCAACTTTATGGCAACACACGCAAGAGGTCTTATCTGTACCCCTATGTCGGCTGAAATCGCAAAGCGGCTTAATCTTCCGCAAATGGTTTCCGAAAACACCGACAACCACAGCACAGCATTCACCGTTTCAATTGACCATATCGAAACAACTACGGGAATTTCCGCTGCCGAGCGTGGTTTTACCTGCCGTGCGTGTGCCGACCCGAACACAAAACCCGACGAACTTCGCCGTCCGGGTCATGTATTTCCGTTGACTGCAAGACGTGGAGGAGTTCTTGTCCGCAACGGTCACACCGAAGCAACGGTCGATTTATGCAGGCTTGCAGGTTTGGAGGAGTGCGGTCTTTGCTGTGAAATTATGCGTGAGGACGGCACAATGATGAGAACTCCCGAGCTTCAAGAAATGGCTGAAAAGTTCGGATTGTGTTTCATCACAATAAAGGATTTGCAGGATTATCTCCGCCGTCACGAAAACCATATGCAGCAGCATGCTTGTGCAAAGCTCCCGACAGCCTACGGTGATTTCCAAATTTACGGCTTTGTGAATGACATCACGGGCGAACATCATGTGGCGTTGGTTTGCGGTGAAATCGGTGACGGTGAGGACATTCTCTGCCGTGTACATTCCGAATGCCTGACAGGCGACGTTTTCGGTTCGGCTCGCTGTGACTGCGGCGAACAGCTTCACACTGCTATGAAAACCATTCAGGAAGAGGGTCGTGGAATAATTCTCTATATGCGTCAGGAGGGACGTGGAATCGGACTTATTAACAAGCTCCGTGCATACGAACTTCAGGAACATGGACGTGACACTGTAGATGCAAACATTGAGCTGGGATTTGCCCCCGACCTGCGTGAATACTGGAGCGGTGCTCAGATTTTGCAGAATTTGGGAGTTAAATCTCTTCGACTGCTTACAAACAATCCAAGCAAAATTTACGGTCTTGACGGTTTTGATTTCACCATTAAGGAACGTGTTCCAATTGAGATTGCACCGGGCAAGTACGATAAAGTTTACTTGAAAACAAAGCAGGACAGAATGGGTCATATTTTCAATGACATTGATTTAAATGATAAATAATTCAGGAGGATTAATATTATGAGCATTAATTTTTTAGAGGGTAAAGTAGTAGCCCCCGAGGGTATGAAAGTAGGCATAATCGCTTCAAGATTCAACAGCTTTATTGTTGAGAAGCTTCTTGACGGTGCTGTTGACGGTCTTGTTCGTCACGGAGTTGACGAACAGAACATAGATGCGGCTTGGGTTCCCGGAGCATTTGAGATTCCCGTTGTTGCACAGAAAATGGCAGAAAGCGGAAAGTATGATGCGGTTATCTGTGTCGGTGCGGTTATCCGTGGTTCGACCTCACATTACGAGCTTGTTGTAAACGAAACTACAAAGGGCATTGCACAGGTCGGCTTGAAAAGCGGTATTCCCGTACTCTTCGGAGTTATCGCAACGGAGAACATCGAGCAGGCTATCGAGCGTTCGGGAACAAAGGCAGGCAACAAGGGTTACGACTGTGCATTGTCTGCAATTGAAATGGTCAACCTGATGAAGCAGTTTTAAGCTATGTTACTGATTTTCGACTATGACGGAACTATCCACAACACCGCCAAACTTTACGGCTGTGCATTCCGCAAAGCTTACGAAAGGCTTGTTGCCGACGGTTATGCGGAGGAGCATTATTATTCCGATGAATATATGTCAAAATATCTGGGTATGACAGCCGAGGAAATGTGGCAGGACTTTATGCCCGATTTATCGCCCGACATCACAAAACGTACTGCCGCAGAGGTAGGTCGTGAAATGGTGAATCAGGTTTTTTCGGGGTCGGCGGTTCTGTATGACGGTATTTCGGGGGCACTGGACAAGCTTAAGGATATCGGTTACACAACCGTTATTTTATCAAATTGTCACCGTGAATATTTGGAGGCTCACAAGGAGCATTTTCGGCTTGACAGGTGGTTTGACGGTTACTACTGTGCGGAGGACTTCGGGAACGTACCGAAAGAGGAAATTTTCTTGCATATCAAGAAAGACTTTCCCGATGAAAAATACGTTGTTATCGGGGACAGGTATTCCGATTTTAAAGTAGGCATTGTTCATCACTTGCCGACAATCGGGTGTGCGTATGGGTTCGGTTCGCCCTCGGAGTTAAGTTACTGCACGGAGGTCATCAACAGTCCGTCGGAGCTTGTCAGAGTATTGAAAAAATTATAAAATTAAACCTCCGAAAATTGTAAAAATACGATTCTCGGAGGTTTTTTATTATTCGGATTTCTGAAGATATCAGCTCCGAATCATTTACTTTTTTTGCAGACAAGAACACATTCGGGCAGAAAATCTCCTCTTATAACATAATTTTCTATTATATTGAAATTCCTCTGCTCAACAAAATTTTCATACTCCGCAGATTTCCATTTGTGAAAAGTTTTGAACCCTGCCTTTTCAAGCATAGATACTTTAAACTTATTGACATAGCCGTCATAAACAAAAGTAGGAGCAATCAAAAATCCGTTAGGCTTAAGAACTCTGTGAATCTCTTTCAAAGCTTTGTCGGGGTCGGGCATAATATGAAGAGCATTTGCAATCAACACCACATCGAAAACACTGTTATCATATGTCAGATTTGTGGCATCTTCTACTTTGCAATTCACATTGCTTGTATCTTTAAAACGCTTATTCGTCACCGAAACCATTTTAGCCGAAAAATCGGTAGCCTCCCACAGCATCACCTTACCGCACAGCCGTGAAGTCAGCTGACCCGTACCGCAGGCAAGCTCAAGAACATTTGTATTCTTGTTAAAGTATTTTGAAATTCTGCTGCAAAGCTTGTCATACAAAACCTTATTTTTGTTCTCCTGCAAAGCAGTGTAAAGTTTCGCTGTTCTGTTCCAAAAATAAATATTGGAATTAATCGAATTAACAGGCATATTCTTCACCTCACATCAAACTCAAATCGGTATAAACTCATCGCAAAGAAAACGCATTTCGTCACTCACCATATTAAGCTTACCGATAACACAAACCCTCTTCCCTGCTTTCCTCAGCTTTATAACGGTTTTGGCATAGTCCTTGTCGTGACTTGCAATACAGAAAGTTGTAATATTTTCGTTCTCTTTAACACATTTCAACACATCTGCAATAATAGCATTATCAACCTTGTTTTTAGCGGCTTTTCCCTTAACTTTATTGGTATTCAGCTTAAATAATTCGGCTTTAAGCTTCCACGGCTTTGTAGCATTATCCTCCTCTCGGCAGTAAACTCCGCCGAAATTAAGGTCAAGATTTCCCTGCTCCCACGCTTTTGACAAAATCATATTTGCGTATTCGTGAGTAATATTCTCGCCGTCAATGAAAAGTGCAGCATTCACGGTACACTTTTTGTATGTGTACTCATAGTTCGGGTAAAGCTGATTGTTTTTCAAATCGTAAACCTCATCGCAGATTTTAAACAGCTTTGGTGTCAAATTATCGTCACTCAAAATAATAACTTTCTTCCCCAAATTATGAATCTCTTTAACCTTGCTTGCAAATATACGGTTACATGTTGCAATGCACAGAAAATCGTTCCCGTTAATACGAATCATCATATCCTCGATAAGACTTTTAGCGAAGTCGGATTTTTTTGTATTCTTGTTCATACAGATATTTTGAATACCTGTTTCCGCTGCCCTCTTGCTCCACTTTTTAGCCTTGTCGCCGCCTTTCACAGTGAACACGCAGGTAAATTTTACATTGCCTTTAGTCTTTGCAAAAGCTATGATATCTTCCGCACGCTTAGGACTTATGCTGCTGCCGTCGATATATACAATGCCGTTGGTTGTTTTTGGGGTGGGAGTTGGTGCAGGTTCGGTTTTTTTAGTTGTATTACTTTGTACCGCAATTTTAATATATTTGTCACAGGCTTTTTTGAGTACCGTAGTCGCATTCGGAATTGAAATCAACACAACTGTTTTTTGGCGAGCCTTAAGCTCTTTTATAATCTCCTCATAAAAGCCAATGTTAGCGGAAATACACACGATATCTATATTATTGCAGCTGTTTAATATTCGGGATTTTATTATATCGTTTCTGTTCTCCGCAGTAAAAAAAGTATTTTCAATTTTAAAACCGAAATTATTAATTTTCTTATTCCAATTCTTATCACTGCTTAAACGAAATATTTCGGCATATCGCAATTCTCCCTGTTCTAAATATTTCGGCATATCGCAATTCTCCCTGTTCTTTAGCCGCCGCAAGAATTTTTTCGGCATTCTGATAACTGATATTTGAACCGTCTATGAACAAGGCGGTTCTGTTTTTTAACTCGGGTTCTTCTTTGTTCTCTTCAAGGTCTTTGTCTTCCTCGAATTCTTCTTCGTCCTCTTCAAGGTTTTCGTATTCCTCGGGTTCTTCTTCGACCTCTTCAAGGTCTTCGTATTCCTTGGGTTCTTCTTCGTACTCTTCAAGGTCTTCGTATTCCTCGGGTTCTTCTTCGTCCTCTTCAAGGTCTTCGTTTTCCTCGGGTTCTTCTTCGTCCTCTTCAAGGTCTTCGTTTTCCTCGGGTTCTTCTTCGACTTCTTCAAGGTTTTCTTCCTCGGTTTCCTCTTCGTCCTCTTCAAGGTCTTCGTCTTCCTCGGGTTCTTCTTCGTCCTCTTCAAGGTCTTCGTCTTCCTCGGGTTCTTCTTCGACTTCTTCATCTACTTCTTTTTCGTCATCTTCTTTAAAATCTACCTCATTTTCCCAATCTATTTCCGACGGCACTTAACTCACCCCTTAC
>CADCHW010000090.1 GCA_902801245.1 uncultured Ruminococcus sp. | reverse complement strand
CGGTAGCATTCTTTTGATGTGTTCAACTAGTTTTATGTCCATATCTATATTATATCACGTTTTAGATCATTGCACAAGTTATTTGTCGATAATTCCTTATAGCACTAAATAAAGTTAGTCAAAAACTACCGCATTAAATAAACATTCGGTTGGGTGATAAAAGCTATGGATAAAATAAACTATCTTCACGTGCGAAAAAAACGGACAACGTCCGCAGGAGAGGGGCGAAGGTGCGACATATATAAAAGTTCAACTTTTGTTACCTTATTTGACTTTGGTTAAAGTTTTTGATATGATTGTTATTGCACGAAATAAAGTTGGTCAAAAACTACCGACTAAAATATTTATTGGTCGGGTGCGTGAAGTTAGGCTAAAAAGGACTATCTTCACGTATTAAAAAAGGAGAGAACAAAATGTATAAGAGTGATATTGAAATTGCACAATCGGTTGAAATGAAAAATATTGTCGAGATTGCCGATACAGCAGGCATTGAGCCGAAGTATCTCGAACAGTACGGCAATTACAAGGCGAAAATTGACCTTTCGCTTATGAAAGAAAGTACAAGACATGACGGCAAGCTTATTCTTGTTACCGCTATCACACCGACCCCCGCAGGTGAGGGAAAAACTACAACTACTATCGGTGTTGCGGACGGTTTAAGGAAAATCGGCAAGAATGCCGTTGTTGCTATGCGTGAACCGTCTTTAGGTCCTGTGTTCGGCATTAAGGGCGGTGCGGCTGGCGGCGGCTATGCTCAAGTTGTTCCTATGGAGGACATAAATCTTCACTTCACAGGCGATTTTCACGCAATCGGTGCGGCAAATAATCTTCTTGCCGCTATGCTTGACAATCATATATATCAGGGAAATTCGCTTAATATCGACCCTCGCCGTATTACTTGGAAACGCTGTGTCGATATGAACGACAGACAGCTCCGTTTTGTAACGGACGGCTTGGGCGGCAGAGTGAACGGTGTTCCCCGTGAGGACGGCTACGACATTACGGTTGCTTCGGAAATTATGGCGGTGCTGTGTCTTGCAACCTCGATTACCGATTTGAAAGACAGACTTTCACGTCTTATTGTCGGCTACACTTATGACGAAAAACCCGTCACGGCTGGCGACCTTAAAGCCGCAGGTGCTATGACCGCTCTCCTTAAGGACGCTATCAAGCCGAATCTTGTTCAGACCTTGGAGGGTACTCCGGCACTTGTTCACGGAGGACCTTTTGCGAATATCGCTCACGGCTGCAACTCCGTTATCGCTACAAAAATGGCTATGAAACTCGGTGACTACGCTATCACGGAAGCCGGTTTCGGTGCGGATTTGGGTGCGGAAAAGTTCCTTGACATCAAGTGTCGCTATGCAGGACTTACTCCGTCGGCGGTTGTTATCGTTGCGACTGTTCGTGCGTTGAAAATGCACGGCGGTGTTGCTAAGACCGACTTGAACGAGGAGAACCTTGAGGCTCTCGAAAAGGGAATCCCGAATCTTTTAAGACACGTTTCGGCTATTAAGAATGTTTATAAGCTTCCGTCCGTTGTTGCGGTGAACCGTTTCCCGACAGACACAGACGCAGAGATTGACCTTATTATCGAGAAGTGTAAAGAGCTTGGAGTTAATGTCCGTCTTTCGACAGTCTGGGCAGACGGCGGCAACGGCGGTGTTGAGGTTGCCGAAGAGATTGTCAGACTTTGCGAAGAGGAGCAGGGCGATTTCACCTACAGCTACGAGCTTGACGATACAATCGAAAATAAAATCGAGAATATCGTTAAGAAAATTTACGGCGGTGACGGTGTTGTTTTTGAAGCAAACGCTAAGAAACAGCTTGCTCAGATTAAGACACTTGGATTTGACAATTTGCCTGTTTGTATGGCGAAAACACAGTACAGCTTTTCCGACGATGCGGCGAAACTCGGTGCTCCGACAGGGTTTACCGTTACAGTCAGAAATTTGAAGATTGCGGCAGGTGCAGGCTTTATTGTTGCGTTGACGGGTAATATTATGACTATGCCGGGATTGCCGAAAGTGCCGGCAGCGGAGAGAATTGATGTTGATGAAAACGGAGTTATCAGCGGATTATTTTAAAAGAAGTATCGGCGGCGACCTGTTAAAAGTTCGCTCAAGCCTTACAAGGCTTGCGGGGTGCAGGGGCAGAGCCCCGCTCGCTGACGAAACCAACTTTCAAAGAAAAGTAAACTACCCTCAGCGAAACTAAACAAACTATCACCAAAGAACCAAAAAATAAAAACATACATTAAAACAATATCTATCCATACAAACCAAACTAGGCAACAGCGAAGCGAATTGCCGGTCGAAGAAAGACGAAGTAACAAATATCAACCATACAGACAGAAACTTTTTATTTTCATAAACCGCTTGACATAATTCTAATTTGGTGTATAATAATATTGAATGATGTTTGTTACTCATCTTAGGGTTGTGCTTCGCCGCCGTCCGAACAAAATGTCGGGAGAGTGCGAAAAAAAGTAACAACATAACACTTGCAATAATAAATTATTAACGGAGGAACACCGAAAATTCGCTGTTCCTCTGTTTTGTTTTTAAAATAATAACAAAACTAATTTAAAAACTCGCCATTGTTTGTTTATATTTTTGTAATTATTTTGCCCGTAATTTGTTGCAATTTGGAGATAGATGTACTATAATTATAAATAGTTATGCTTGACCTTATCTGTATTTGTCCGGGTGATTGTATGTTTAAAAACAAATTGCCTTGAAGTTATACCGAAGCTAAGGTCAACTATTTATAAAGAAAAGGAGAAGAATAAGAAAAATATGGTTTTTGCTGATTTGTTTTTTCTGTACATATTTTTACCGGCATGTTTGCTGTTCTATTTCGTCGGTAAAAATATAAAGTACAAAAACGCTGTTTTAATAGTGTTTTCACTTGTGTTCTATGCGTGGGGTGAACCGACAATTGTTTTGCTGTTGATTCTCAGCACCATAGTCAATTGGCTTCTGGGTCTGGTTATCGACAAGCATCGGGAAGACAAGCTCGGCAAGCTCGCTGTTGCAGGGTCGCTTGTCTACAGCTTGGGTATGCTTGTTATTTTTAAGTATCTCGGATTCATCGTTGAAAATCTCAATTTCATTCTGCCCGTTGATATCCCCGTGCCGAACATTACACTCCCAATAGGCATTAGCTTCTATACGTTCCAAATTATTTCCTATATCCTTGATTGTTACTGGGATCAGGTTAAGGTTCAGAAAAATTATTTTAAATTTTTGCTGTTTGTGTCGCTGTTCCCTCAGCTTATCGCAGGTCCTATCGTTCGCTACAGCGTTATCGAACAGGAAATCGACAACAGAAAAACTACTATCGCCGACCTCTCCGAGGGTTCTTGCAGATTTATGATTGGTCTTGCAAAAAAGGTTATTCTTGCCAATAATCTGTGGTCGATTGTCGAAACATTTTTTGGTCAGGATATTTCCGCATTGTCGGTATTCGGTACTTGGTATACAGTTGTTGTTTATGCTATGTACGTTTACTTCGATTTCAGCGGCTATTCCGATATGGCTATCGGTTTGGGCCGTATTTTCGGTTTTCACTTTAACGAAAACTTTAATCACCCGTTCATTTGCCGCAATATTGCCGAGTTTTGGCAGAGGTGGCATATTTCGCTGGGTTCGTTCTTCAGAGATTATCTTTTGTATGTTCCGATTGCAGGCAAAAGACGCAAGTATTTGAATCTCTTCCTTGTGTGGTTCTCTACGGGTCTTTGGCACGGTGCGTCTTGGAACTATATTATCTGGGGTCTTTATTTCGGTACGTTCATTCTTATCGAACAGCTTCTCGGCAAAAAGAGAATGAAAGCTATTCCAACTGTTGTTACTCATATCTACAGTAAATTGATTATTATTATCGGTTTCGGTATTTTCTATTTTGAGGATTTCTCTCAGCTCGGCAATTTCTTTAAAAACCTTGTCGGTGCGAACGGCAATGCCTTTTCCGATACTATTGCCACTACTTCGCTTGTGAATAACTGTTTCCTTATCGCAGCCTCTGTGCTTGCCTGCTTCCCCGTAAGCCGGTTTGTGAATAAGTTTGTTGATAAGAACTCGAATACTATCGCCGTGAGTCAGGCTCTTAAGGTTGTTTACTGCCTTGGCTTGCTCGTGATTTGTACACTTCTTCTTGTAGATGCAACAAGCAACCCGTTCTTGTACTTTAGATTCTGATAATAGGAGGCAAAAGCTTTTATGGACGATAACGTTAAAAATACCGACAAGCCGAGAAGAAATAACCGCAGTCGCAGTTATAATAAGAATTATTATAAGAAAAGCAAGCCCGAAACGGACGAAATATCCGAGGACGTTTCGGAGGAAAGACCTGCTCGCAGTTCGGGCGGGTCGGAAAACCGCAAGCCGAGAAACAATAAGAATTATAACGGCAGCAAAAAGAGAGCTTCGGACAGTTCTTATTCGGAGAACAGAAACCCCAAAGGCTCTAAGTCCGGTACGTCGAAGCCGAAAGGTTACTATATGAGTAAGCCGACAAGTGAAGAGGATTTTGACGAGCTTTTCGGAGATGTTTTCAGTTCCGATGATGTTGTTGAATTCGAGAGTGAGAAGCAGAGTGACAGACCGAGAAAGAAAAAGAAAAGACCTGTTCAGAATGTAGAAGAGGTAACGGAGATTTCCGAGATTGATTTTTCAAACTTTGAAGATGAAGAATCGGTCGAGGTCAGAGAAACTCGCAGTGACAGACCGAAGAAGAAAAAGAAAAGACCTGTTCAGAATGTCGAAGAGGTAACGGAGATATCCGAGGTTGATTTTTCAAATTTTGAAGATGAAGAATCTGTCGAGGTCAGAGAAATACGCAGTGACAGACCAAAGAAGA
>CADCHW010000089.1 GCA_902801245.1 uncultured Ruminococcus sp. | reverse complement strand
TAAAAAAACAAACCACTATCGTATAAAAGCGGTAGTGGTTATTTTTTACAAATAATTTATAGCTGTATGGTCGAAATCAAATCGGAAGTTAATCTTTCTTCAACCGGAAATTCGCTTCGCTGTTGCCTATTTTGGTTTTTATGGAAAGATATTGTTTTGAGAAGTACTTTTGTTGTTTGCTGTTGATAGTTTGTTTAGTTTCGCTGAGGGTAGTTTATTTTCTACGATAATTTGTTGCGTCAGCGACAAGGGCTCTGCCCTTGACCCGCAAGCTTTAAAAAGCTTGACCAAACTTTAACAAGCTTCGCAACCAACAACTATTTTTCAATATCTTTCGCTTCTTTGCACGACAAAACAAAAATCGACAAAATTACAGCTGCGGATAATATCATTAAAATCACATAAAACAACGTATTGCGTTCATCTCCGGTTTTCAAAGCACGCTCCAAAAAAGATTGTGAAGTTGTTGTTGAGTTCACGGTATCGGTAAAAGTTGAATTTACTGTAGGTGAACTTACAATATTCGGTTTAGAAGTAACCGTACTTTCGGAATTTTGTTCTTCCGATGATGTCCGGGAACTTGTTGCAACCGGTGCGATATATTTTGCTTCCAAAATAATTTCATCAAGCTTTACATCATCACCGGACTGTGCCGTCATCATTTGGAGATTCATTTTATTTTTGTCGGGAGAATTAATATAAAATGCAATTGTTATTGTTTCAGAATTAAGCGTATAATATTGGGAATTTTTCTTATTTCCGTCAATTTCACTATCTGCGTTAATCTCATAGTAATATATGCCGGGTTTTGTAAATTCAAAAGTTAAGTTTCCGTCAAGATTGAATATATTTTTATTTCCGTCTTTGAGTCCGCTGCCCGACACACCGTTAAAAGGAAAAACCCCATTTGCCGCTGCTTCTGCCGGTAATGGAGCATCATCTTCTGCAAATATGCTGTAGTGAAACACACTGTCTGCATTTACATCGGTCGTGGTGTAAATATGCTTGAATGGAAGCTTGACTTCCAATGTTTCATATGTTGAACTATCCGCCTGAGCAATCAATCCAACCGGCAAAATGCCAAACAACACAATCAAAAGAAGTATACCCAATCCGTTTGCGTAATAATTATTTTTCATGGTTAATCTTCCTTTTCAGATTCACTTTCCCGTCAATAACAAGCAAAAGCACAAACAGAACAGCAATAGCCGCAAGCCACAACCAAACAGGTATTTTTTCCAATTGATTTAACTGTTGAACATCCCATGTGCTAAGATTGATAACAGGTTTTGGGGAACTTTTTTCTTGCAGATGCAGTTTGTCGGTAAATTTTCCGACAAGGATATATCTTCCGTTTGTAATATCGCTGGTACAAGTTGACAGTAGAATAAGTTTATCTTCCGTTGTCACCGAGATATTTCTCAGATATTTTGCATTGGAAAACAAATAGTCGATAAATTCTTGCTGATTTTCTTTTTCGCTGATTGCCGGAGAGAACATATTATTGTTATAGGCATCTGTCAGAACCAAAGCAAAAAATTCCACACCGTGGTTATCACCGTTAAAAAACAAATTACCGTATTTATGCGAATTAAAATATTCTTTATCGGCAAAGTCGCTCAATGCACCAAACATCATTTTTTTCTCCATATGATGTCCGTACAAAATACTGTTAAAATCGTCAAAGTCAGAGCTGTTTCTATAATCTAAAAAGACAGAGCCGGATAGTGTATACTGCCCCTCTGCGTTTGTGTTGACGTACTTTTCGTTATTATCGGTTTGTGTTATAGGATAATCGATAGGCGTATCGTTTACCGTAAGCCAGCCAATCACTTCGGGATTGATTTTCTGAAGCTCTTCAAAACTTAAAGTATCATTCGCTTCGGGACGGTAAGCAGTGTAATTTGCTGAATCGGCTGCTTCATACACCTGCTGAGAATCCCAAAGCGAATATAAACCAAACGTAAGTGCAACAATAAGAATAAATTCAAGTACAATATCCGTTGCCCAATCAACTACTCCGACCGCTTTCAATCCTAATTTTTCAAGCGTTATCGTCACACTCCTTAAACAAGAATGTTTTAATTGTCAAACAAATTTACATACATTTTCTCAATGCACTTTCCGGCTAAAATTTTAAAATTTTAAATCAATTTTTGCGAGCTACTTTCTTAATTACGAAGAAAGCAAGACCTGCAACTGCTACTGTAACCAAAGCTATGTAAGGCAAGTTGTTGATAGCAATACCTGTAGGAACTGTAGTATCGCTGTTGTTCTCGATTGTTACGTTATTATCCTTTTCAACAATCGGACCTGCACCGTTTTCCTCACGGTCGCCTACAACGTAATCGTTATCGGGGTTAGCTACAAAACCTGTAATCTTACTCTTATAGTTCTCGTCCTGAGTTTCTTTTACAATAAATGTTGTGCCGGCAGGAATCTTTGTAAATACGATTGACTCACTGTCTGAAAGGTCGGTTGTAAACGTACCTTTCTTACCCTGCCAAGCTATTCTTACACGGTTGCTGCCTTTGCTTACAGCCTCAACATCTTCTTTTGTAGCTGTATCGGGGATTGTGAAAACAACAGATACAGAGAAGTTCATAGTTTTATCGCTGTATTTACCTGTAATTAACTTTTCAACTTTGAGTACAGGACTATCGGAATCGCCCTTAACAAGCTCTTTGTAAGTGTTGATAAAGTTTGCACCGCTTGCGGTAACAGTACTATGTGTATCGGGATCTTCGGTGATAGTTATTTCTCTAATAGTAGGATCTACTTTCTCGTCGCCCTTTTCAACTATAATCTTGCTGTATGAAACGCCCTCGCCGTCGGGCTCATTTGCAACAAAAAGACGAACCTTGTATTCGCTGCTGTCCACGGTCAATTCTTTTTCGGAATTAGCATCGGAAGAACTGAATCCTTTTGTAGTTTCCTTTACGTTGTAAACATACTCGCCTGCATGCTTATAATTGCTTACATCGCCAAAAATCTCACCAAAAGTAAGAGTACCTACAGCTAAACCGTTGGACGGCTCTCCAACTGTAATTGATACATTCTTATCGCCTGCTTCGGACGCTACAGTATTAGTACCGTCAACTCCGGTAAAGCTAAAGTCAAACTTATTGATATTGGAAATATCAATTCCGTCTGCCACCTTAAGTATCTTACTGATACCTACGCTGTTAATGTCGAATGCTTCTGTTTGCTCCGGCTCTTCCGCAAAAGCGGTGACGCTCATCATTGCAGCCATTGCGAGTGAAAGAACCACGCCAAGAATCTTTTTCATCTTCATATTCTTACTCCTCCTTAATTTTTGAATATGAAAAAAGGATTTTCTAATATATATATATCGATGATTAAAAAGATAACCCCAAAATATAACTCCTTTCCGATTCCGCAAGCAATGTCCTGTAGTTTACAAGAAAAATCTATCTGCCTACAAAGGTATTATAAATTATTGTTAGAACGATATCACCATATATATATATATAATGTTATATTTAAATATAATCATAATTTATGATTATACTAAATAACCCCTCTGATTTTGCTCCTAAAAATTTCTGCGGCGAAATGTGCCTACAACGCTGCCGCTTACATCTTTTTCATCAATACAGCCCAAAACTCGGCTGTCTGTGGCATGTTCTCTGTTATCGCCGAGAACAAATATTTTTCCTTCGGGAACAGTCAAAGGAAACGTTACACCGTTTTCAAATTGTGTAGTTTCTCCCCACGCATATGATTCCTGAACAAGTCTGCCGTTCACTTCAAGACCCGACTCCGTAATATCCACGGTATCTCCTGCAACTGCGATTACTCTTTCCAGCATAGTTTTATTTTCATACGAAATAACTATAGTATCATTAGCCTTGTAGCTGTTGTATGTACGCAAGTAAAGAACCAAATCACCGTCTTGAAAAGAAGGCTGCATATTTAAGCTTTGATTGCGGCTCAAACCGAACACGTACCCGAAAACAATAATCAAACCCATTGCAAAAATCATTATTTTTATCATCAGCGACAGCACTCTGCGGTAAACAGGAATTTTTTTCTTCTTTTTTTCGGTGCTGTTATTTTTTGCGTTTATTTTATCGGCTGACGTTTTTTTCGCATTAGCATCATTTTGAGCTGCTTGTTTTTCTTCAATTTTAATTTTTCTCGCCGGCAGCTTTACTTCGGCTTGTTTTTCTTTATCGGCTTTTTTAGCAACCTTACCAAATGCTCGTTTTTCTTTATTTTTGATTTCTGCCGGCTTTGCTTCGGCTCGCCTTTCTTTATCGGCTTTTTCAGCAGCCTTATCAAATGCTTGTTTTTCTTTATTTTTGCTTGCTGCAAGCTTTGCTTCGGCTCGTCTTTCTTTACCGGCTTTTTTAGCAGCTTTATTAAAGGCTCGTTTTGTCTTAGCCTGATTTAACGCTTGCTGTATTTTATCTTCAGACGATACAATCAGTTGTTTTATTGCAGCCTTGACCGACATTGATATCTCTCCGGCTTTTTTTGAAGCTCGTTCAGAGAATGTATCGGGAGGAATCAAATCGACGCTGCCTGTATCTTTTTCTTTCTTTGATAACGATGTTTTTACAAAGGCAATTATGCCAAAAATAAAACTTGAAAATTGTACCCCAAACGACTTTATCTTACTAAATAAAGAATCCGACGTTTGTTTTTTACGTATAGATTTTCTTTTCATATTTCTGATACATTACTTCCCTTTCTATGCTTCCAAGCATAACACACCAATCGAATTTAATTGGGAAATGAATCAAAAACCATAACAATTTACAAAACCTTTTATTTTAAGCGTTTTTAATACATAAAATAATCAAACGGGTGTGAGGATATTTTGGTAAAATTCATTATTTTGCGAAACAGATATAATTATACTCAAAATCTAAAAGATTTAGCAAATTAAAGTAAACCCCTCTGTCCTGCGGACATCTCCCCTATAAGGGGCGACAATCTCGATTTTTTAATATTGTCGCTAAATCTTAACGCTTTCGAGTATACCAATTTTTGTATATTGGCTTGTCTTATATTATATTACAACATCTGCACAAAGTAAAGAATTATATCAACATTTTAATTTTTATTTCTATATTTTAATTTTTATAATTAGTAAAATTTTACAATTCTTTTGTGGTTTATACACAAAAGGGAGATTTTTCAATAAAAAAATATAACATTTTTTACTATAAGAAACAAATATTCAAACAAGTACACTTCAAATACTGTGTATATCAACGAAGATGTTATCGAGGTTTATCGGGTAACAGAAAACCATTTTTTTCATCAGCTAAAATTAAAAATTACAATTTGGCTTATAAAAAATCTCGCTCCTGTTATGCAATCAGAAGCGAGATTTACTAAAATGATTATATACTTTTTGCGGAAATATGTCAAACTTATACTATACTCAAAATCTAAAAGATTTAGCAAATTCAAGTAAACCCCTCTGTCCTTTTAGGGGAGGTGGCAGCCGCAAGGCTGACGGAGGGGTTTTTTAAAAATCTCGATTTTTTTAATATTGTCGCTAAATCTTAACGCTTTCGAGTATAATTATATTTTGAACAGCGTTAGATTATTAATTCCTAATAACTTTATCCAGCTCGTCAACCATATTTTCGAGAATATCGGAAACATCATACTTAAACATATATTCAAACAGACCAACAATATTCTTTTCAAAATTTGCAGGGAGAATTTTACATTCCGACTTGCAAATCTGTATAAGTCTTTTCTCGCCGGGGTGGGTCATCTCGTTGAGTGCGAAGATAACATCAAAGTAACTTTCCAGAAAAGCCGACACTCTGTGATTAATACTTACATAATCGTGGCGGTCGTAAGCCTTTGTAATCTGCTTGTCGTATGACGGAAGCACACCGTGAAGCAGCTTCATATTTCTTTCGATAATAGCCTTTTTAAGCTGCGGCGGATATTCGCATTTACACTTGTTCTGCAAAGCGGTGAATCTGCCTGTCTTGTCGAAAATAATCTCGCAAGTTCTGATGTTATGCCAAAAACAAGTTGTGTAGCCGTTCATCGGGTGACATTCGTCAACTACGTATGCAACGTATTTTTCCAAGTCCTCAAGTTTGCGGTAAATGATATCCACGGCAACACCGTCTTTTAAAACGATATTATCCTCATACTCCCAGTAGTGGTTGCCGATTTCCATAACGTCACAAAATCTTTTAAGCATTTCTTCCCTGACGTTTTCCTCAATGTCGACTGTAACATAGACATAAAGGTCGTAATCTGATTTTGCATCGTTTCTGCCGCTTGCACGAGAACCCCCCAGAGTCAAAGCTTCTGTTTGTTCCAAAGCACGGAATTTTGAATAAATATCCTGAATATTAATTTCCATTATAAAACCTCCTTTTTTAACACGTTTTTTTAACACGTTTTTTAACACGTTTTTTAACACGTGAAGATAGTCTTTTTTAACCGTAAATTCACGAACCCGACCGAAAGTTGTTTTTAATAGGAAGTTATTAACCAACTTTGTCAAGTGCCATAGTATACTCGAAAGTGTTAAGATTTAAAGCCAATATTTAAAAACCCCTCCGTCAGCCTTACGGCTGCCACCTCCCCTAAAAGGGGAGGCTTTTTTGGTTCTCAATTTATCAAAATCGCCCCTCATAGGGGAGATG
>CADCHW010000088.1 GCA_902801245.1 uncultured Ruminococcus sp. | reverse complement strand
CTGCACACCGGGAAATAATTATTAGAATGAAAAAATTGTGTGCGTACTAAAAACCGGGTACTGCCCCGGGCTTGCGGTTAATGATTGCTAATACCGCAATAGGATTAATTAGAATATTTACCTCTTCTAAAATACGATTCCCTTAAACAAAGAGCGGCTGAAAAGGTCGCTTTTTGTTTTGCAAATTTGTAACTAAGATTACAAAAGGCACAATGGATATATTTATTAATGTTTGAATGGATATGTTTTTAAATTTTTAATATAGGAAAAATTTATTCATTTTTTGTGAAGTAAAAAGTTCACTTTCGCTGTGCATATTTAACTAAATTTTTCATTAAATTTGTAATAACTGTTAAGAGCGATGTCAATTTCTATAAAAAAAACCAAATAGACATTGTTAAGTACCAAACAGACAAATCCTCTTGAAAAAGTTTCAAAAATGTTGTATTATATAATCACAGCGAATGATTGCTAACGCTGTAGATACTAAAAAACTTACGGCTCATGATTGCTAAAAGCCGTAATAGGATTAAATTAGAAAATAACCTCTTTCTAAATATGATTCCCCTAAAAAGAGCGGCTTAAATGCTGCTCTTTGTTTTTTGCAATAATACTTAACGGAGGATTTACAATTATGATAAAAGGTGTAATATTTGATATGGACGGACTTATTCTCGATACGGAAAAACTGTATCAAAGATTCTGGAAAGAAGCGTCTAAGGAATTCGGTTACGATATGCCACGGGAGATAGCCTTAAAGCTCCGCAGCCTTGACAAAACGCTTGCCAAAGAGCTTTTAACCGACTTTTTCGGGAAAGACTACAGCTATGAAAAAGTAAAGTCGGTTCGTGTAAAGCTTATGGCGGACTATGTTGAGAAAAACGGAGTTGCGGCAAAAGAGGGTGTTCGTGAGCTTGTGGAGTATCTTAAAGAACACAGATATAAAATAGCCGTTGCGACTGCCACAAATTACAAGAGAGCCGCCGAGCATTTAACGCTTGCCGGTGTTCGGGATTGCTTTGACAATATTATCTGTGCGTGTGATTTGGAACATGGAAAACCGTACCCCGATGTGTATCTTTATGCTTGCGGGAAGCTGGGTTTAAAACCTGAAGAGTGCGTTGCGTTGGAGGATTCTCCAAACGGAGTGAGGTCGGCATATTCGGCAGGGTGTGTGCCGATATTGATTCCCGACGGGGATAATGTTGATGATGAAGTATCGGATATTGTGTACGCACGGGTGAAGTCGCTGGTTGATGTAAAAAAACTGATTTACAGTTTTTGAAAATGACAGAGCGTATTTTGAATAATAAAATTTAATTTGCTATGAGAAAATTTATTTGGATATTTTCTAAAACTATTGAAAAAAATATTGTTTTAATTTATAATATTATTAGTATTTTTTAAATAAAAAGGAGAATTTTAGAATGAATCTGAATAAAAAATCAAAAAAAGAGCAGATATTTTTTCTTTTGATAATGTGTGTTGCTTTTTTTGGAATACTTTGCATATCTGGATGTGATGAGGATGCCTGTGTAAAATGCGGTTCAGAGGATTTTAATAATGGTTCTGCTGTTGGCATTTCTATTCCAGGCTGTGGAAGCTGCGGTGACAGCATTTTGTGTGAAGGCTGTATTTGTGGTACAACATCATGCAAGTTTATTAGTGCCAATGATGATGGATTCAATTTGGTTGCCTGCGATCAACAATATAAATCAACGGATTGCGGCGGCTGCCACTCGGGCAGATCCTGCTATAATGGATGTGTTTCATTTGATGATGATTTTTCAGAAGAAACAGGTAATTTTGATAAAGGTTTCGGAATATTCTATGGAGATAACTCGGAATCTCAAAATGAACGTATGGTTGGCTGTGCAGACGGATGTTTTTATTGCGGAGGTACAGGTGATATCATGATTGATGTTTTGTCGGCTCTTGAAGATTATCTGGATATTTGAGTAGCAGGTGATAATATGTATCCATATATTCATATTATATTGCCATCTTATACAGTTATGGCATTTATCGGCGGATTTTTTGCATTAGTATTTTTATATTTTCGGCTTGAGAAATATAAAATTGAGTTTACATATTTCATAAAATTATTTCTTGTTGCAATGGTGTCGTGCTTAATAGGCAGTAAAACTCTGTTTATTATTACTAAGCTTCCGGATTTGTTTTCCGATTTCTCAATGAAAAATCTTATTCTGACAATTCTCCAAAGCGGATTTGTATTTTATGGCGGTTTGTTTGGTGTTATTTTTGGTTTGTACTTTTACACAAGGAAAGACAATTCTTTAAGAGAACGGGTTTTCAGATTTGCAGTTCCTGCATTTCCGCTTTTTCATGCATTCGGAAGAATAGGCTGCCTGCTTGCTGGGTGTTGTTATGGAAAAGAACTTAATCCACATATAACAATCTTGGGTGCAGAGTTTGCAAGAATACCTGTTCCAATATTTGAATCGGTATTTGAATTTGTTATGTTTGGTGTGATAGTGCTTATTACTCATAAAAAGTTTGAAATAAATACACTTCCGTTGTACCTTATATGTTATGCTGTATTTAGATTTTTCAATGAATTTTTGAGAGGTGACGAACTCAGAGGAATTTTCTTCGGGTTGTCAACATCACAGTGGATATCAATTGCTATTATAATATTTTATATATTTAAAATGTTGAAATTTAAAATTAATCAATCAGTGTCTAATAATTGATTGGTAAATCAAAAAATTCCACCGAAAAACTCGGTGGAATTTCTTATTGTGAAAATCGAAAATCAAAGCTCAACATTAAACAGGTTACGCATATGATTAATCAAATCGTCCGATGTAGCGTTAATAAGCGACGCTTCGTTTATGCTGCTAAGACGTTCAAGCTCGGAAGCAGCGGCTGAATTTGACTGAAGATTATATCCTATTGTATAAACGGGAATCTGCAAACCTCCGACAATAGGTGTTACTCTGTCAAGACTGTATCCACGGTTCTGGTCACCATCGGAGAGTACAAACATCATCATCTTAGCATTGGGAATTTCTTCCTTTTTATCAATCATCATCTTAAGTGCAATCAGTACTGCATCGTAGGTTGCTGTGTTGCCCTTTACATCAAGTGACTTTACTGCACCCGAAAAATAAGCACGGTGTTCTTCGTCAAACTGTTCGATAGGCAAATTGATGTAAACGTCATCTGCGTATGATACAAGTCCGATATAATTGTCGGAGCTTATGTAAGACGATGTTGAAAGCAGTGAGTTTTTAAGTGAATTGATAGGCTCACCCGACATACTTCCCGAAATATCCGCAACAAAAACTGCGATTATAGGTTGTCCGCCGTCCTTGCTCTGTTTCCAGATTTTCTGTGCGGCAAGGTAGCCTGCTCCGTCAAGTCCGTTCGGCTGACTTTGGTAATCGTTGTGAAGATTGAAGCCTTTCTTGTCTGCAAGCTGCTGTGATTCCTCATTTTGACAGAACTCTGTAAACAGCTTCGCTGCTTTCTGCTTTTCCTCCGATACATAATCAAAGGTATAAACAGGGTGGTCGTGACGAATTCCTGCCGGGGTATAAACGTAGTCCTTAAGCTCGGGAGTGTTGTGATATGCCTGTTCTTCCATTACCATTGCTTTTATAATACCCTTGCTTGCCTGCTCTCTTAATACGCTTGTTGTGTATGCCACGGGGGGTGATTGCTTCTGATAGTCAAGCAGTTTCTGCTGTGCGGTATCGGAAAGCGGATTGTTGTTGTCAAAGGCATAAAGCATTCCTGTGAGAATGTTAAGTCCTGTTGATGATGTGTAAGGGTTGGTATAGGCAAATTTAAGGTCGCCTGCAAGAGATGCGTCGAGTACGTTACTGAGCGTTACTTCTCCGTATTTGGCGGTGAAGTTGTCATAGGTTTTCTTTTCCATAAGAACGCCTGCGGTGTTGCCGGCAATTCTGTCTGCGAGCTGTATGATGTTGATTCCCTTTGCGGAAAGCATTTCGCCCCACGCATCGGAGCTGGGTGCATAAACATCGGGTTTATAGTCGCCCTCTGTCATATATGTGATAACCTCTCCCGAAGTGATTTTGCGAATTGTTACACTAACAGATTTTCCGTCAATCTTATTGTCTGCTTTGTTAAAATTTTGTGCAACGATGTTAATCCAGTCATCAGGGGCTTCGGAACTCATTTCGGTTGCAGCGGCAACCTCAATATTTATACTGCCCTCTCCCTCCACGGTAAGCGGAAAAGTGCTGATATCCGCAAGTGTGGTGGTTGTGGATTCGGTGTTGTAAATATCAAGCACCGGAGATAATTCTTCGGCTTTAAGTTCCTGATTAAAGGCATTCAGTTCTTTTATCGCTTCATCATAGGAATAAACCTTTTCCGTACCGGATTCATACTTTGTGCAGCCCGAAACAACACATATTGTCATTGCAAGGCAGGTTATGCCTGCGATAATTTTCTTAATTTTTCTCATTGTTCTCTCCTCCTATGGAAGCTTTCATAACTCTTAGCCAAGCGTCAAGCTCGCTTCTGTCGCTTACGCCGTTGCGGTTATAGTTGTTGATATATGCCACCGAGTATTTAAGCAGTGTGGCAACTGCATTAAGCTCCTCTTGGTTATCGGACATTGATGAGCTGATAATGTCTTGGTCGAGTTCGTCAACGCTGCCGTTGTCGTTCTCAATGAGAATACAGCAGTTGATGATGTTGCGGAAGTTTTGGCACATTCTCCGCTCACTCTCGTTAATGACATCAATAGTATCCTGTAAATATATAGCTTCGTTGGCGGCAATAAGGCTTTTGTGTCTTGCCTGATAGGTGTTGATTTTATCCATTTGTTCAAGACAGTTGTCAACAAGCTCGCTGAGGTTCGGATTGTTTTTTCGGAGCTGTTCAAGGATTAAGACTGTCTTTTGCATACTCCGATAAATTTTTCATATCTGATTCGTGCCTTGATTCAAGAAGGCGAGTTTCGTTTTTCTTTTTGACAGAGCTTATAATCGCAGGAACTGTACCGCCTGTGGCGGCTGCAATGCCTGTGCCGAGAACGACACCCGAAACTGTTGAAATGGCGGAAAGTCCCCGAACACCGACAGCGATAATCAGTGAGGACGGAGCTGAAACACCCACACCGATACCGACAAGACCGACAGCAAACAGTGCCGTGCCGGAAATTCTGAGTACTTTAAGAATTTTCACAAGTGTCACCCCTCCTAAATTATAATAAATGAAGTGTTGCCTTGTGGCAACATAATTATTGTATAGCCATAAAAAAATTAAATCAAATGCAAGCCGTAATAATGAACAGTTTGGGTCGGGTACGGCCGAAACAATTCCCTTAACTAATTCACGCTCCGAATTTGCAATTACAGCTACGGCTTTCTGTCTATCCTCTGCACCCTTTTTCTCAATAGCAATATAATCAAGCACCGCACCCGTTATCTCTTTATTTACATAATCGATTGTTTCCGTATCGATAATACTTCTCTGTGAAGCCTTTGCCGATTCAACAACACTAAGGTGGAACTGAGCAGCCTGTTCTCTGAGCATTCTGTTTGTAAGGTCGTCGACGGCATTTGCAGCCTGAGCCGCTTTGAGGTTATTGTTAATAGCTATGGACATAGCTATTTTCTTTCTCCACAGCGGCATAGTATTTACAATGCTGCTCTGGAGTTTCATCCACATATCCTCGTCGTTATGCTGAATCATCTTAATCTGCGGAGCGGACTGCAAACAGGTTGTACGTGTAATGCGTAGATTGTGAATCTGTTTATCAAACTGGTCGCAGGTTTTTGAGAAGCTGTCAGCAAGCATAGCGTCCTCGGGAAGACCCGACAACTCAGCCTTATTATAAAGTTCCGCAAGCTCTTCGTTTCTAGCCTTGTCAAGTGCAAGCTCGGCAGCTTTTATGTACAGAGTGAGTGCCTTGAAAGTCTGCCAGTTTTCCTCATAGAGGTCGTCAAGCATTGCGATATCTTTTTGAAGAGTGAGCTTGTGTCTTTCAAGCTCTTTTTCGATACGTTCAAGAGTTTTCTCCGCACTCTCGTTTCTTGTTCTGACCGATTTTGCGGAAACCTTTATTTTCTTTAAAAAGCCCGACAAGAAACCTCCTTGGTCTTTGCCGCCCTCCATACCGTCCATAGCGACAACCATTTGAACAAGTAAATCGCTGATTTCTCCCGTGTTTTTTGTTTTAACGTCCTGAAGAGTTTTTGTGGCTATTGCCGCCGACTGCTTCTGGATAGTAGCTCCGTAGTTGATAACTATTCCCGATTTATGCAGGTCGATTTTTTCGGCGAACTGTTCAATCTGTTTTTTCTCCTCGGGAGTAAGGTTTTCTACCTGAGAAAGTACTTGGTCTGTTGTGACTGTTAGTTCGTTTTGCTGTTCGGCAGAGTCGTCTTCAAATTCTCCGTCGAGAACAAGTTCTATTGACATATAAGCACAACCTTTCATTAAAATTCATAAAAATAACAATGTATATATTACAAATATTATAGCATAACTTCACGAATCTTGTCAAGAAAAAGACAGTTCACACAAATTGTTATAAAAATTAATATAATAATCAGCACCCGAACAAATATATGTCGGGTGCATAACTTTTATTTTTCTCTCTCGTAGGCATTGCCCACCTCATTATTTAGAAAGTACTTCATAGCCTGTTTCGGTGACGAGAACCTGTATTTCCCATTGTGCCGAGGGTTTGCCGTCTGCTGTTCTGACAGTCCAGCCGTCCTCTTCGTCGGTCTTGATTTTGTAAGTACCCATATTAATCATAGGTTCAATCGTGAAAATCATTCCCGGAGCTAAGAGCATATCCGTACCCTTTTTTGTAACATAGCTTACCCAAGGGTCTTCGTGAAATTCAAGTCCTATTCCGTGACCGCCGATTTCCCTTACAACGCTGTAGCCGTTGGCTTTAGCCAAATCGTTGATAACCTGACCTATGTCTCCCAGATGTCCCCACGGCTTTACCTGTTCCAAACCCAGATAAACCGACTGACGTGTAATATCAACAAGTTTTTTCTTCTCTTCGCTTACGTTTCCTATGCAGAACATTCTTGACGCATCACCGAAATAATTATTATGTATTGTCGATACATCTACATTAACAATATCTCCGTCCTTAAGAACAACGTCCTTTGACGGTATACCGTGGCATACAACTTCATTAATAGACGTGCATACACTCTTAGGGTAACCCTCGTAATTGAGCGGAGCAGGAATAGAATCAAGCTCCTTTGTTCTTTCGTAAACCCAGCGGTCGATATCCTCTGTTGTTACACCCTCTTTAATCCTCTCCGCAACATAATCAAGCACAAGAGAATTAATTCTAGCACTCTCACGAATGCCGGCAATTTGTTCTTTATTTTTAATGATACTTCTCGGAGGGACGATTTCGCCTTTAAGTTCGTGTTCTCTTATAATATCATCAAATTCACAGTGACACTTTTTATATTTCTTACCGCTTCCGCACCAGCAGGGGTCGTTT
Organism: uncultured Ruminococcus sp.; assembly: GCA_902801245.1. Taxonomy (GTDB): domain Bacteria; phylum Bacillota; class Clostridia; order Oscillospirales; family Acutalibacteraceae; genus RUG592. The sequence goes on along the minus strand of CADCHW010000088.1, from coordinate 6,602 downwards.
CTGCCGATTTTTTCCATTTTCTCACACCTCATATCTTTTCAATCCACACTTCACAATTGTGAAGCGAAAATACCAATATGCACATTCATTCGGTACTAAAAATTAACACACCGCTCATAATAATCCACTTCGGGACGATTAACTCTGAACTTTTTCGGTGAACAGCCGTACTCTTTACAGAACGCACGTGAGAACGCTTCATTTGACGAAAAACCGAAGTTCAAAGCAACATCTATAATTCTGTCGTCTGTTTCAAGAAGACTTTTAGCCGCAAGCGACAGCTTCCTTTTTGAAACGTATTCCTTAAATGTAACACCCGTAACCTCGTGAAATTTTGAAGAGCAGTAATATTCGGAGTAGCCGACATAGCTAGCCATTTTTCCGAGCGTGGGGTTATCACCTAGGTTATCTTCAACCCACTTTACCATTTTTTCAACTGTACTAAGCGACAATTTCGGACACTCCTTTTTCTCAGTGCTTTATTATACCATAAATAAAAAATTATTTCTTGACATTTCTTGCAATTGTGTGATGTATATTATACTCACGGTCAAAAAGATTTACCATTTAAAGTTTGCGGGTATAGAAACTCATTTGCCGGAGCGGTAAGCATTTTTTTCAACATATGCCATTTTTCGGTTATGGAAAATAATTATCATTGCATATCCGTATACAACCGAAAAAACCGCTACTTTAATATTACTTTGTATTTGCGAATAAGTCAAGAGCAAAACGAAAATTATTCCCGAAACAATCAGTACGAACAAATTATTTTTGTACCAACGCTTTTTCCAGAAGCTTATTTTTTCTTGAAGTGTGAATACGCTGTTTTCGAGTGCTTCCGTAAGATTTTCTTCCGCCGTCTTTTTAAATTCGGCTTCATCGGTTAATCTCTCCCCGTTCAGAATTTCATTGATTGTAACTCCGTATTCTTCGCTTAAAATTTTTAGCATATCCACACTCGGAAGATACTCCCCGTTCTCCCAGCGTGAAACGGTCTTATTTGTAACTCCGATTTTCTCTCCGAGCTGAACTTGAGTTAAACCATGTTCTTTTCTCAGTCTTTTCAAAAACTCACCGATTTTTACGGTATCCATTCGGAACAACCTCCTTTTTCTGTTTCCATTATAGCAGATTTACTGCTAAAAAGATATCCCCGTAAACAGCGAATTAATGTCCAATTAGCGAGTAATTATTGTTTTTGACAGTCGGAAGTTGATTTGATTAGGAAAAATTATATAGCTGTATGGTTGAAAAATTCGCTACGCTGTTGCCTTTGTTGGTCGGTGTGGATAGATACGTTTTTATTTTTTATTCTCTGAGAAGAGTTTATTTAGTTTCGCTGAGGGTAGTTTGCTTTTCTTTGCAAGTTAGTTTCGTCAGCGACCAAAGGCTCTGCCTTTGGAATCCGCAAGCTTTGAAAAGCTTGACCAAACTTTAACAAGCTTCGCAACCGTACAGCTAAAAATTTGAAAACCGTTGGTGATAATTCCAACGGTTTCCGGAGTAACTCAATTATGAAAAACTTGTTATGGTCAAAATATATTTAATCTGTAAAATCCAATACCCAATAATGTCCGTATTCACTGTTATCATTGAAGTAATATCCGACACCCAGTTTTTTAAAATCTTTACTTAACATATTCTCTCTGTGACCGTCGGACTTCATCCAAAGGTCAAAGACATATTCCGCTGTCGGGGCTGCACCTATGTTTTCGCCGTTGTGATGCCAACCGACATTATATTCATCAAGCATAGTCTGCCAGCTGCTGCCGTTGGGTCGGGTATGAGAAAAGCTGTTTTTGCGGCTGATTTCTTCTGCACGTTTATTTGATATTTCACAAAGAGTTTTGTCAAGTGTAAGCGGTTCTGCATTAACCTTAGCACGTTCATCATTAATATAATTAAGAAGTATAACGGAATAATCCGCAGCTGTTCCGCTGCTCTGAAAATCGTCTGAGGCAAGTCCGACGGAGGCTCTAAGTACAATAAGTGCATCGGAAGCGTCAACATTATTGTCGCCGTTGATATCTGCTAACGTAACCTGATTTTTGGAAAGCTTATCCAATTTGACGGAGTATCTCAAAATCATAAGTGAATCTACAGCCGTCAATGCTTTGTCACCGTCAACATCTCCGAGCAGAACTGTATCTGCTGCCGCCGATACAATCGAACACGGCAGAAAAACAGAAAGCACAACTAAAATCGATACAATAGAAAACAATACATTTTTCATAAAACAATCCCCCCAATAAATATAAAAATGCTTATGTAATCTCACAAGCGTAACTTATTTTGTTGTTAAATCTCAATAAATTTATTGATTTTATGACCAAATATATCAATCTTTTATGTATATAATAAACCAAAAGTTTTGTGTTAGTCAATTCTAATTTAGCGTTATTTTTAAATTTGTACAAATCAATATAACTTTGTTAATTTATTTGTGTAATTCCGCCTATGGATTTTATGCTTTAGATAAAAAAACAAGGGATTAATTTATCATAAGTTACAATTTTTTGTAAAGGCTTTTTTTGCTGAGTTAGATTACACAAACACAAAAAATTCCCCTCTGCTGTAAAACAGACAAAAGGGGAACTTTTATACCTGTACGGTTGAAATCAAATCGTACATTATCTTTCTTTGAACGGCAATTCAATTCGCTACGCTGTTGCCTTTGTTGGTCGGTGTGGATAGATACGTTTTTATTTTTTATTCTCTGAGAAGAGTTTATTTAGTTTCGCTGAGGGTAGTTTATTTTTCTTTACAAATTGGCTTCGTCAGCGACCAAAGGCTCTGCCTTTGGAATCCGCAAGCTTTAAAAAGCTTGACCAAACTTTAAATGGTAAATCTTTTAGACCGTTAGTATAACAGAAAGACCAACTTCCAACCACCAAAAACTCAATAATTACGCATTAGCCTCAAAGCCTTCGGGAGCAGTAACCTTGTCGCTTCCGAAATAAATATCATACCATACAAGGAAAATGTAAACAGTCCAAACCTTACGGCTGTTATCCTCTTTGCCCTTGTAATGGTCGTCAAGGAACTTGATAAGCTCTTCACTGTTAAAGAATTGTTTAGCTGTTTCGGAGTTGAAAGTATCTTTGACGATATTATAATACTTCTCGTCCTTAAGCCATACTCTTGTAGGCACAGGGAAACCTAACTTCTTCTTCTCTGCGGACTTCTTGGGCATATGACGAAGTGCCGCCTTACGCATAACATACTTTGTGTTCTCTTTGTTCACACGAAGCTTGTACGGAATAGTTCTCGCAACCTTGAAAACTTCCTTATCAAGGAACGGTACACGAAGCTCCAGACTGTTCGCCATTGACATTCTGTCGGCTTTCAAAAGGATATCGCCAATCAGCCATGTATTAATATCAAGATATTGCATTTTTGTGATATCGTCATAATTCTTAACACGGTCGTAAATCGGCTTTGTAAATTCCTGAGGCTCGTGAGCAATCGAACCGTCTTTGAGAATCTTTTGCTTCTCTTTCTTGTTGAACATAAAGGCATTACCGATGAATCTTTCCTCAACGCTCAAAGCACCACGGAGAATAAAGTTGCGACCCTTGAACTTAGGCAAAGGACGGACAATCGCCGCAAGGAATTTTCTTAAACCCAGCGGAAGCTTCTGATAGCCACGAAGAGAATTAATCTCATTGTAAATGGTGTAACCGCCGAAAAGCTCGTCTGCACCCTCGCCCGAAAGTACAACCTTAACATACTCGCTTGCAAGCTTTGAAACAAAGTAGAGAGCAATACAAGACGGGTCGGCAAGCGGCTGATCCATATGATACTGAACCTTACGGATATTTCCCCAGAACTCTTCACTGGAAATTATTTTGTACTTGTGGTCAACACCGATTTCCTTGGAAAGACCCTGAGCCCAGCTGATTTCGTTGTACTTCTCGCCGAAATCAAAACCAACCGTAAAGGTCTTCTGGTCGGCAAAATATGTTGAAACGTAGCTGCTGTCAACACCGCTCGAAAGGAAACAGCCAACCTCAACATCGGAAATTTTATGAGCGTCAACAGACTCCTCAAATACCTTTTCGATAGAATCAACTGCTTCGTCCTCGGTAAGCTCCTCGTTCGGGTCAAAGGTTGCTTCCCAGTATCTTGTTGTTGTCACTTTGCCGTTCTTGTACCAGAGGTAATGTCCCGGAAGAAGACAATAAATACCCTCAAAGAATGTTTCCGGAGGAAGAGCATACTGGAACGAAAGATAATTATCAAGAGTTTTTCTGTTGAATTTCTTCTTGTATTTAGGAAATTCGAGAATACTCTTAATCTCCGAACCGTAAACGAAATGTTCGCCTACTTGAGCGTAATGCACAGGCTTAATCCCGAAGAAATCTCTCGCAATGAAGAGAGAACCGTCTTTCTTGTTGTAAATGGCAAAACCAAACATACCTCTTAATCTGTCGAGAACCTTTTCTCCCCACTCCTCAAAGCCGTGGAGGATAACCTCACTGTCGGTTTCGGTGTAGAATTCATAACCCAAACCGATAAGCTCCTTACGGAGAATCTTGTAATTATAAATCTCGCCGTTAAAGGTGAGAACCATACTTTTATCATGATTGTAAATAGGCTGAGAACCGCCGTCAAGGTCGATGATGCTTAATCGGCGAAATCCCATAGCAATGTTGTTGTCCGTATAATATCCGTCGCTGTCGGGACCACGGTGAGTGATAACCTCAGCCATTCTCCCGATAACCTCTTTTTGTTTATCAAGTTTCCCGGTAAATCCGCATATACCGCACATAAGCAGGAACTCCTTTTCTTTACACTTTATATAGACTGTAATTATTCTAATACAATTTAATGTTACCATAAATACGAATTTATTTCAAGTGCAGATTGAATTTTGTTTGGCAAATCGAGGAAAAATTGAAGGGGGGAATTTTAAATTATTTTGTGGGATTTGCTTTTTTAAGATTAAAAAGAATTATAATAGAAGCGAAGCTTGTTAAAGTTTGGTCAAGCTTTTCAAAGCTTGCGGGGTGCAGGGGCAGAGCCCCGCTCGCTGACGGAACAAATTAGCGTAGAAAATAAACTCCCCTCAGCGAAACTAAACGAACTATCCTCAAAGAAAGCAAAAAATAAAAACACCCCAAAAAAACAATATCTTCCGCCCAAAACAAAGCAGGCAACAGCGAAGCGAATTGCCGGTCGAAGAAAGACAAAGTCAAAAATCCGCCCTGATTCCTGCGGACGTTGTCCGCCAACGCCGGCAGGAAATACGTGCAGATATACTCAAAATCTAAAAGATTTAGCAAATTCAATTAAACCCCTCTGTCCTGCGGACATCTCCCCTATAAGGGGCGACTTTGAGAAATCGAGAACCCAAAAGCCTACCCTTTTAGGGGAGGTGGCAGCCGTAAGGCTGACGGAGGGGTTTAAAAATCTTGATTTTTTTAAATATTGTGGCTAAATCTTAACGCTTTCGAGTATAGTCCTCTTTATCCTCATTGAAATTACCCGACCAAAAGTATTTGGTATAATTGTCATTGTACTCAATAAAGTTGGTCAAAAACTACCGCATTAGATTAACTATGGGTCGGGTAATAAAAGTTACGGATAAAAAAACTATCTTCACGTGTTAAAAAAATCCTCAATATATACAATATCAAAAATATTGTCAAGAATCTCCGCCGTGCAGTCGTCAATAACACCGTCAATATACGCAAAACAGAGAATATAATTCAGAAAAGGTATAGCAACCTCCGCCCCCAGCTGCGATACTCTGTCCACCAAAAGAAAATCCATATAAACAACCGGATAGCAGAGTTTATCGTGAATTTCATCGATATCATCACCGAATGTATCTGCCATAATAAAATCTATAAGTTCCTTTTCTTTATAATGAAGAATACCGTCCGAGTCAATGCCGACTTTTGCACCTAGCAGCATAAGGACGGAATCCATTTGCGGCGGCAATTTTTTTGTTGAAATTACTTGATTAATTGAATCACGAGCCAATGTAAAAATCTCGTCGTCGCTTAAATTCTTATATTTGTTTTCCAGTTCCCTAAATCCTTTACTTCTTAATGATGACATAACAAAAAATCTCCTTTGGAATCATTAATAATTTTACTAAACATCAAATATATTATATAGATAATATTAATATAACACATATTTTGTTTTTTTTCAAATTTTTTTATCTCAAAAAATATAAATTATCACCTGTTTTTTTATAAATTTACAATGAAATTTAGCGTATTTTCTACAATATATTGTTCGTTTTTGACTATATAGAAAAATATAACATATATTTTTTGACTTCTTAAAACTAATAACAAACTTTTATTGACGTTTTTTAAAGATTCATACGATATCATAAACATAATAAGGTGATTTATTATGTATGAAGATTTTGTAAAAAACAGAATTACAAGCTTACGAATGAAAAAAGGTGTATCAGAATATCAGATGAGCTACGATTTAGGTCACAGCCGTGGATATGTATACAATATCTCATCGGGTAAAGCATTAGGAACTGTTTCAAAATAAATTAAACAATTTACAAAAAATATATAGCTATTTTTAAAAGAATAGGGTATAATATCTGTAGACATATGGGAGGGTCT
>CADCHW010000087.1 GCA_902801245.1 uncultured Ruminococcus sp. | reverse complement strand
GTTGCTGAACATACCTGTGATGTTTGTTATGTTGATTGTTTTATCCGTAACGTCCTTATCAAAATCAAAATAGCTTGCCATATAGTAAGAACGTGTTTCATCAGAGGAGTTGAAATAGGTAGGTGTAAGTTCAGTACTGTTGTAGCCTAAGCATTTTCCAATCACGCTTGAATTGTTTTGAGGCTTCGGGAAGCCTAGCGACTGCATAACATCACTTATGGTTTCATTGTAAAATTCGTTTTTCTTGTGCTGTATAAATTTTTCGGAATAGCTTCCGTCAATTTGTTGAGTGTACAGATTGACACCATTGTATGAATCTTGGTCTATCTTGTAGGAATTTACAAATTCATTTTTTGTATCATTCCATTCGTAAACGTTGAAGTTAATCAAGTAGTCAATGCAGGTGTACGGACAATAGTGATTTTCTGCAATAAGACACATTGCATTACCCGAGGTTTTCTTTACAAGTCCGCCTTTTCTTTACAAGTCCGCCACGGCACTGTTCAAAGCAAGTTGGATAATCCTGAGCATAATCTGCGGTTTTTTCGTAAATTGTGAACTCTGTGTTCTTTGAGATATTGCCCTTGATATCGGCTGTGTAAAACTCGACATTAAGACGGTTGTCCTTGCCTTCCTTGTCGAAAACGTATACAGCCATATCGTAAATGCCGTCGCTCATATCCGCAATGTCATATCCCAGAATACCCTTACGCTTCGCCCAAGTGAAGTTCTTTTCGGGAACAGGATCTTTTTCATTTGAAATAGAAGCCTTGATTTCTTTAGTGTCTGCCCAGCCGTATTTCGGAACAAGAGTATTTTTTACATAGCTGTCGAAATTTTCTTTGATTTCATCATTGCTGAATATGCCTGCACGGCTTAATCCGTCTACCGTCTTTTTCTTTTCGTCAATTTCGGAGTTGGTAATATAGTAAACGGTTCTGTTCTGATATTCCGTAAACATATAAATCGGAGTTTGACAAGGGTGTTCCTTATCAAAAACGCATGTGGAATCTCCGCTTATGTTGTGGTCTGTGGGAAAACCTATCGAATCAAAGAATTTTGTTCTGCCGCTGAATAAACCGATATCTTGTATTTTTGATTTCTTGCTTGTGTATTTTCCGTCCGAACCTCTTGTGAAAAATGCGAGCGAGCCGTATATCGTTTCATCGTCTTCTTTTGTGACGTAATATGACTTAACAAGTTTTCCGTTTTCGTCACATTCGTAAATATAATCGTTCAGCTTGTAATCGGGAAGCTTTGGAGAAATATAGAGGGCGACGGTGTATGTGCTTTCAATCAATACACGGTTCTTGTCACCGCATTTTACAATTCCGCCGTAGCAAGTTTCGTTTACTCGTGCAGCTCCGTTCACATAGTCTTCTTCCTTTTCAAAAAAGCTGTCCGAACCGCATTCCGTGATGTCGCCGGCAATATCTGAGGAATAAAGGGCGATATTCAAAATGTTGTCCTTGCTGTCCTTTTCAAACGAGTACACTACCATATCGGGGAGGAGGTCGCCGTTCATATCGGCAAAGTCATAGCCGATAATACCCTTTCGTTTAACCCAAGTACGGTTTTCCTCGGGGTATTTATAAGTTTTCTCGTCTTGAACGAAGCTTAAAGTTTTAGTGAAATCCTTAGTGTCGGCAGTGCCGTATTTTGGAGTTAAGGTACTCTTCACGTACTTTTCGTAAACATCTGTAATGTCATCATTGCTGTAAAAGCCTGTGATATTGGTCGAATCCAAAAACTTTTCTCCGACAATATATCCTGTGTAAAAATAGAACGAACGTTTCTCGGCATCATCTGCGAAGTAGGTGGGAAGATTTTCACAGAATAAGTAATTACCGAATTTCATTCCGTCATCTTTTTTATCGCAGTAACCCTGCATAGCGGAAGTCAGAGCCGCCGCATCGTTTTCGGGTTCACTCAAACCGACTTTTGAAAGCTCGGAATAAAGCTTAAGATAGTTGTCTTTGGCGGTGAGTTTTTCCGTTTTGTCGGAGTAAGTGCCGTCACTTTTTCGCTCGGAAATCTTTAAAGCGGAGTTGGAATCGGTGTTGGTAAACTTGTAGGAGTTCACAAAATTACCCTTGTCATCGCATTCGTAAAGAGAGTAGTTGATGTGATATTCCGTTGAGCCTGAAACAGAAGCAGCCTGATAGTATGTTTCGACCACAAGACAGTCTTTGCCGTCTTTCTCAACAATACCGCTTACAACCTGTTCGCTTGCAAGAGGAACACTGTCAAGGAATTTCTCGTCTTTTTTATAGATGTTGTAAGCAGCGGTTTTATTGATTTTACCGTTCTTGTCGGCGGTGTAGTACTCGATACTGATTGAGTTATCCTTGCCGTCCTTATCGAATACATACAAAATCATATCGTCTGAACCGTCGCCGTCCATATCGGCAATCTCATAGCCTGCAATACCCGTACGCTTTGCCCAAGTGCGGTTTTCCTCGGGGTATTTTTTTGTTTTTGGGTCGGGGTAGTCATAAAGAAGCTTGCTGATAGGTTTGAGGTCTGCCTGACTGTACTTTGAATTGAGAGTGCTTTTTATGTAACTCTCGTAATTCGGCGAGGTCGTATCGGCAGATACGTCTATACTCGTCACGGCAGCCGATGAAACAGCCAATGCCGCACAGAGTACAGCGGATATTATCTTTTTCATTATAATATAATTCTCCTTTCGTTTTGAAATTATGACAGCAAAAGATACACACAAACTGAAAACTTTTTTGACAAAAGTCTTCGCCTATGTTGTTATGTCTGATTTAAATTATAAATTATTTTGGGTAGGATTGTCAATAGAATTGGGAGAACTTTAATATAATTTGGGAAAGCGGACAACGTCCGCCTGAAACACGTGGAGATAGTTCTTTTAAGTCTTACTTTATCTACCCGACCAAAAATTTTATAAAGTATTTGGTATAATTGTTATTGCACATAATAAAGTAGGTCAAAAACTACCGTATTGAATTAACTTTCGGTCGGGTTCATAAAGTTAGGCTAAAAAAAACTATCTTCACGTATTAAAAAGACTTTACATTTGCTTTAGTTTGTGATAAAATTTTAGTACATTAAAATTTCAACAGATTAATGCGTTAGTGCATAAAATAAACAGCCGGAATTTTCATACCGCTGTGCTTTTGCGGTATGTTGATATATTATATTTTAAATAGGAGAGTTTCAATTATGAATGCGAATTTGAACGAAGCTAATCTTGTCTATCTATTCAAGGCTATCACAACTCTTGAAACCGTTGAGGACTGTCGGAAGTTCTTTGAAGACCTCTGTACAGTTCCCGAGCTTAAGGCTATGTCACAAAGACTTATGGTCGCAAAGCTCCTCAGCGAGAAAACAGTCTACAGTAAAATCGTTGCCGAAACAGGTGCGTCAACCGCCACTATCAGCCGTGTGAACCGTTCACTCAATTATACAAGCTGTGACGGCTATGCACTTGTGTTTGAACGTCTTAAAGCTCTTGAAGAAAAGGGTGAGGAATAATGTCTTACGATGTATTCGCCGAGTTCTACGACGGTCTTACACGCAACGTTGACTATAAGGCTAAAGCCGATTATATCTGTGATATTTTCAAACGCTTTAACCATACCCCCGAATGTATGCTTGACCTTGCCTGCGGTACGGGTACTTTGACAGTTGAATTAAAAAAGCGTGGTTTTGATATTTACGGTGTTGATGCGTCTTTTGAAATGCTGTCGCAGGCTCAGAACAAAGCCGCCGAAGAGAACCTCGAAATGCTGTTTCTCTGTCAAAAAATGCAGTCGCTGAATTTGTATGGTCTTATCGATACGTGCATATGTACTCTTGACAGTATCAGCCATTTGCAGGGTGAAAGCGAAGTTCGGAAAACATTTAAAAAGGTTGCGGAGTTCACCGAAAAGGGCGGATTGTTCATTTTCGATGTGAATACTCTGTATAAACACCGTGAGATTCTGGGGAATAATACTTTTGTGTACGATACCGACGAGGTATTCTGTGTATGGCAGAATACCTTTGACAGCAGCGACAACAGCGTAAAAATCGACCTCGATTTTTTCATACCTCTTGAAGAAAAGGAAGATTGCTTTGTACGCAGCAGCGAGAGTTTCAAGGAGTTTGCATATTCTACAGACGATATAAAGAGTATGCTTGAAGAAAGCGGCTTTGATGTTCTCGGAGTTTATGACGATATGAGCTTTGACCAACCGAAAAACGATTCACAGCGAGCAACTTTAGTTGCGAGAAAATTATAACTAAAGAAAGAAGAATAAATAATATGTCTAACGAAAATATAAATAATTCACAGGAAATTTACGCAGACGAAAATGCCCCCAAGCATCAGGATAAACTTATCCGCTGTATCACTTCGGACGGTGCGGTTATCGCTATTGCCGCCGATACTACCAACATTGTCCATATGGGAAAGAAGCTTCACCACACTTCAAGCGTTGCCACGGCGGCTCTAGGAAGACTTCTCACAGCTTCGTCAATTATGGGTGTTATGCTCAAACAGAGTAATGCGGCGGTAACTCTCAGAATTAACGGCGGCGGGCCTCTCGGTGCGGTGGTTGCCGTTGCAAACAGCAAGGGAAATTGCCGTGGCTATGTCGAGAACCCCCAGACCGAAACGGAGTACTATCCGAACGGTAAAATCAACGTTGCCAAGGCTGTCGGCAAGGACGGTGTTATAAACGTTATGCGTGACTACGGCACAGGCGAACCGTACATCGGTGTTTGTCCGCTTTTCTCGGGCGAGATTGCGGAGGATATCACAAGCTATTATGCCGTGAGCGAACAGATTCCCACGGTTTGTGCATTGGGCGTTCTTATCAACAAAGAGGACGGGGAAGTTCTCCTTGCAGGCGGTATGCTGATTCAGCTTCTTCCCGGTGCTACAGATGACACTATAGCTAAAATCGAGGAGAACATCACAAAGCTTGAACCCATTACAACTATGCTTGCAAAGGGTATGTCGATTCTCGATATTTGCAAAAAGGCTCTTGACGGTTACGAGGTTGAGGTTCTTGACGAACAGCCGATTGATTATGTTTGCGGTTGCAGCCGTGAGAGAGTTGTAAAGGCTATCTCAAAGCTTACGGACGATGAAATCCGTTCTCTTGCAGATGAGAAAGGCTATGCCGTTGCGAATTGTCATTTCTGCAATAAAAATCATAGGTTCACTAAGGGACAGTTGGAGGAGATTATCAGAGAGAGAGCAGCGGCAAGAGAACAGGCGGAAAATTAAAAAGCTAATAAATTTATGGTAGCTGTATGGTTGCGAAGCCTGTTAAAGTTTGGTCAAGCTTTTCAAAGCTTGCGGGCGATGGAACACCCCAAGAAGCCGAGCCGCAGGCGAAAGCTGATTGGAAGGTGTTCCTATAGCAAACTCGTCCTCGACATACGTCAGTATGCCTTCGTCCTCCGCCTTGCCCTGCACTCACCAGCATCGTCTCCTTTTGTCCGTCTATCTATTTGGATTGCTATAGTGGTCTTGCACCAGCAGGGGCAGAGCCCTTGCTCGCTGACGGAACAAATTTTCTAAAGAAAAGCAAACTACACTCAGCGAAATCAGATAAACTTTCCGTAGAAAAAAATAAATCAAAGCAACCCTAAGGAACTGTCAGAAAATAACTTGAACATTTATACTTGTGTAATTTGCCCTGTGTGTCGTTACAACACCTTGAAATACGTCAGTATTCCTGCGGCAGTGTGCCTAGCACAGAACAAATTATCCTTCGCTTAAATTGCACAACTTATTTTGCAACAGTTCCTAACACAGAACAAATTATCCTGCGTCTAAATTGTTCAACTTATTTCCCAACAGTTCCTTACGCATTATTCCGACAGATTATATTTAAATTTTTTTCAAATACCCCTGATGTTTGTTAAAATTAACCTATTGACTTTTTCGGAAAAATGCGTATAATAATAAATGTAGACAACAGCAACGGTGCTGCGGACGTAATAGTCCTCAGTGCCGTTTTTTATTTTTGTATGAACAATTTAGTAATTTATTTTTGGAGGAAGAATATTATGTCAAATGTACCTGAGTTATTCGGCAGTCTTGTTTTTAATGAGAAGACAATGAAGGAAAGACTTCCCAAGCAGACATATAAAGCACTTAAGAAGACTATCAAGGACGGTCAGCCTCTCGATATCAACGTTGCCAACATCGTAGCAAACGCTATGAAAGATTGGGCAGTTGAAAACGGCTGTACTCACTTCACACACTGGTTTCAGCCTATGACGGGTGTTACCGCCGAGAAGCACGACAGCTTCATCAATCCGACAGACGACGGCAATGTTATTATGGAGTTCAGCGGCAAGGAACTTATCAAGGGTGAGCCTGATGCGTCAAGCTTCCCGTCGGGCGGTATCCGTGCTACATTCGAAGCTCGTGGCTACACAACATGGGATCCGACCTCCTACGCTTTCATTAAGGACGGCTCACTTTGTATTCCGACAGCTTTCTGTTCGTACACAGGCGATGTTCTCGATAAGAAAACTCCGCTTCTCCGTTCAATGGAAGCTATCAGCAACGAGGCTGTAAGAATACTTAAACTCTTCGGTGATACAGAATCAACAAGAGTACTCACAACAGTAGGTCCTGAGCAGGAGTATTTCCTTATCGACAAGGAAATGTTCGATGCAAGAAAAGACCTCACATATACAGGCAGAACACTTTTTGGTGCTCGTGCTCCGAAAGGTCAGGAACTTGAAGACCACTACTTCGGCAAAATTAAGGATAAAGTTTCCGCTTTTATGAAGGATCTTGATGAAGAGCTTTGGAAGCTCGGTATTTACGCTAAAACTAAGCACAACGAGGTTGCACCGGCACAGCATGAGCTTGCTCCTATCTTTACAACTACAAACCTTGCAACCGACCACAACCAGCTTACAATGGAAATGATGAAGAGAATCGCTAACCGTCACGGTATGGAGTGTCTTCTCCACGAGAAGCCTTTCGCAGGTGTAAACGGCAGCGGTAAGCACAACAACTGGTCAATCAGCACAAACACCGGCAAGAATCTTCTTAACCCCGGCAAAGACCCTTATAATGATCATCAGTTCCTGCTTTTCCTTGTTGCGGTAATCAAGGCTGTTGACGAGTATCAGGATTTGCTCAGAATTTCCGCAGCATCCGCAGGCAACGACCACAGACTCGGTGCTAACGAAGCACCTCCGGCAATTGTTTCAATGTTCCTCGGCACAGACCTTGAGGGTGTTCTTGAAGCATTCGTTGCAGGTAAGGATTATAGTACCGATTCCGATGAGAAGCTTGAAACAGGTGTTGAAGTTCTCGCAGACTTCAAGAAAGATACAACCGACCGTAACCGTACATCTCCTTTTGCTTTCACAGGCAACAAGTTCGAGTTCCGTATGCTCGGTTCAAGCGAGAACATCTCCTGCCCGAACATTATGCTCAACACAATGGTTGCAGAAGAGCTTTCACAGTTCGCAGATGTACTTGAAAAAGCAGATGACTTCGACGCAGCAGTTGTTGACCTTATCAAGAAGACATACACAGAGCATAAGAGAATTGTATTCAACGGAAACAACTATGCTCCCGAGTGGATTACAGAAGCTGAGAGCAGAGGTCTTATGAATCTCCGCACAACTCCGGCAGCCGTTGCACATTACATTGACGAGAAGAACGAAACTCTCTTCAAGAAGCACAAGATTTTCACAAAGGAAGAACTCCACGCTCGTTACGAGATTCTCCTTGAGAACTACTCCAAGATTATCAACATTGAAGCACTTACAATGATTGATATGGCTAAGAAAGATATTATCCCGGCTGTATCTAAGTTTGTTAAGGAGCTTGTTGACACTGCAAGTGCGAAGAAAGCACTCTCCGCAGACATCACGGCAGAGCTTGAAGTTGAGCTTGCAACAAAGCTTTCAAAGTTACAGCTTTGCTTCTCAAAGAGAATTGATAAGCTTGATTCTATTCTGCTCAAGAAAGACGACATCAAAGATATTCAGGAGCTTGCAAACTACTATGCAGACGAGGTATTCCCGGCAATGCAGGAAGCAAGAGTAGTTGCAGACGAAATGGAAATGTCTATGGACGCAAAGGCATGGCCTTATGCTTCTTACGGTCAGCTCCTTTACAGTGTTAAATAATTTTTTTAACATGTGAATCGAACCGATTAATCGGTTTAGTCTATCGACAAATAAGTTGTGTAAAATAAGTAACATAACAATAGTAATTACGTTGTTTCTTCTAATACTATGCACAAGTAATTTATCGATAATTCCTTAGCCCCTAGATAAAATTAATCCGAAAAGCAGCGAGATGTTTGTCAGTTCATCTTGCTGTTTTTTTGTTTGCACAAAATTAAACGCTGCCACCGACAACACGATGACAGCGTTTTTTCACTTTATCGTTTAGATAAGCATTTTAAGCAGGATTTTTCAAAGCGAGAACTTCACTAACCGTAAGATTGCAAAACTCGGCAATAAGTTCAACAGCAACCTTACCCGAAAGCAACATTTTTCTTGCAATTTCTTTTTCTTTCTCTTTTTTCTCTTTTTCAAGCCTTTTTTCCAACAACTCACTCATATATTCTGCCTCCTCTTGTGTAGGTCTTGCTTTAACTTCGTTAAAGCGGTTACGGATATTTTCGTTTATGATTTCATTTGCTTGGGCACATCTGAAATCGTGAATCAAATCAACTATCTTCGAGTTATCTTTGCCCTTATACGCTGTGTTTATGTATATAATATTTGAACCGTCATTGAACGGTTCGTTCAGTTCCGAAATTACACGGCTGATTTTGTAAAAAGGCTGATTAAACCCGAGTACATCACTTTTTGTAATAAATATCACATATGATGTGCTGAGTTTGTCGTAATCTTCTCTGGGTTTCAAAGTTACTATATCAAGCATACTTGAATGGAATCTTGCACGTTTCGGGTTTGCTCCGTCGGAACGTTTCTGTATAAAATCCCTGTTTGCATAGTGTTGGTTTATTTTTCAAAAAATCCCTTGTTTACTGATGTTCTGTTACGATAACGAAGTAATTTGGGATTTTGAAAAAC
>CADCHW010000086.1 GCA_902801245.1 uncultured Ruminococcus sp. | reverse complement strand
ACTTGGGGATATTTTTTCCATTACCTCCAAGGTCATCGGTGGGTTGGCTATACTTCCAGTTTTGGTATAAAATCAGTCTTATTCTGTGATTGAGCCAAAGATTTTGTTTTGATGTGTTTTATTTTTCTATTGATAGTTCGTTTAGTTTCGCTGAGGGTAGTTTATTTTTCTACGCTATACTCGCAAGAATTAAAATTTATCATTTTTTTCTTCGACCGGCAATTCGCTGTGCTGTTGCCTATTTTTGTTTGTACCGAAAGATTTTATTTTGATGTGTGTTTTTATTTTTCTATTGATAGTTCATTTAGTTTCGCTGAGGATAATTTATTTTTCTACAATAATTTGTTTCGTCAGCGAGCGGGGCTCTGCCCCTGCACCCCGCAAGCTTTGAAAAGCTTGACCAAACTTTAACAGATGTTCTGTCATAATTTATTTATATTCCAACTGGACAACTACAGCATTAAAATTCTCCAAAATAATTATAGACACATTACTGTCATTAATTTTACTCCCTGTACTAATCTGTTTATTAGCCTGAGAAATATAATCAAACATATAATACGGCTCTTTATTAAAAAGCACATCAATGGCATTGTCAAAATTTATTGCACTGTCAATCTTAACGGTAAAAAGCTTGTCATTGTTATTTGCAGCTTCAACCAAATCGTGAACCATTATGTCATTACTTTCCTCAAAATCATATATATACGTTGATTCAACAACAAAAAAATTCGCACTGTCGGAACTGCACTCGGGCAGATAAAGATTGTATACATCACCAAGACTTTCTTTATCTTTAATATCATCAAGCAGAGGAGAAATCATATGGTCTTCCTTAATTTGGTCATCATCAAGATTAAAATAGTTGAAGTAGGCATTTTCGTTGTCGTCCCAAGTTGAATCAAGGTGATACCAATTTCCGTCAATATTCACGGTGTTCCACATATGCGGAGAATTTTCACCGTATCCGTTGGCATAGTAACAATCAATACCAACCTTATTCAAAAGCAAACACATTGAATGTGCATATCCCTCACAAACAGCTCTCCCGTTGACCAACGCACCGTACACAGTAAACTCTTCCCAGCCGTCATCTGAGGTTGTCACGCCTGTTGCATATGTGCAGTTTTCAAGAACCGTATTATGAATATATTTTTCAAGATGATATTGCTTCAAACCGCTCGGAATGTTGGTAACAATTTCATCTATGGTGTTATTCAGTGTTTCGATATATTTTTGACATTCCTTACCGCTGACATATGAATAAAGCTGTATAACCGCCTTATTTCCCATTGAACCGTATGAATAGCGGTTAGTCAGCCAAAACACCTCGGGATGATCCATAGTATATGCTTTGATACAAATATCCATATCCTTTTCGGTAAAATCCTTATCGGAAACAGTCACCTTACCAACTGGATAAAAACCTGTATCGCCTTTCTCTTCGGAAATTCTGTAAACAGCCTTACCGATACTTTTGTAACAATTTATTTGACTTTCTGTATATAAAGAATCGTAACCGAAAGTAATTTCGCCGTTCGATTCGTAATATTCACAATCAATACTTTCCGCTGCCGGAACGGAAGTGTAGCTGCTGTCGTCATCAAATTTTACATTTTCAAATACATCGCCTTTAATATTATCGACAGCTTCATTTAATGAACAGCCGCTTGATAAAACTATTATCATACCTGCCGCTGTACACGCTAAAATCCTTTTAAATTTATTTATCATAATACCCCTCAAATATACACCAAACTCACGGCAGCCAAAACGACAGCCGTGAGCGGATATATAGTTATAATTTTATACAAACTGACAGTAATGATTACTGAGCAAGTCTTTCTTTCAAGCCTGCAAGCTCGTCTGAAAGCTCTTTAGGAAGCTTGTCGCCGAAAATCTTGAAGTAGTTTGCAATCTCTTCTGTTTCAGCTGTCCATCTCTCTTTGTCAACATAGAGAATCTTCTTGAGAGTATCGATATCGATGTCAAGACCCTCAAGGTTGATATCCTCCGGATTCGGAATATAACCGATAGGTGTATCCTGAGCGTCAGCCTTGCCCTCGCATCTCTTAAGAATCCACTCAAGAACACGGAAGTTATCGCCGAAGCCGGGCCACATAAAGTTGCCGTTCTCGTCAAGACGGAACCAGTTTACATTGAAGATTTTCGGAGCTTTGTCGCCGAGAATCTCGCCCATCTCAATCCAGTGCTTGAAGTAGTCACCCATATGATAACCGCAGAACGGAAGCATAGCCATCGGGTCGTGTCTGAGCTGACCAACAGCACCTGTAGCAGCAGCTGTTGTTTCGGAAGCCATAATAGAACCTACGAATACGCCGTTGTTCCAGCTTCTTGACTGATATACAAGCGGAGTTGTTGTAGCACGTCTGCCGCCGAAGATAATAGCAGAAACAGGAACACCCGAAGTATCGTCGAACTTGTCGCTGATACAAGGACAATTCTTAGCCGGAGCTGTGAAACGGCTGTTCGGATGAGCACCCTTAACATCGCTTGTCTTGCCGTTCCAAGGTTTGCCGAGCCAATCGATAGCATTCTCAGGCGGATTCTTATCAAGACCCTCCCACCAAACTGTGTTGTTGTCGAGGTTGAGAGCAACGTTTGTGAAGATAGTGCCTTTCTTTGTGGAAGCAAGAGCATTCGGGTTAGACTTCTGGTTTGTACCAGGTGCAACGCCGAAGAAGCCGTTCTCGGGGTTGATAGCCCAAAGTCTGCCGTCCGGACCTTTTCTCATCCAAGCGATATCATCGCCTACAGTCCATACCTTATAGCCTGCGTCGAGGTAGCTCTTCGGAGGAATGAGCATAGCGAGGTTTGTCTTACCGCAAGCTGACGGGAATGCAGCTGTAACGTACTTTGTTTCGCCATCGGGATTCTCAATACCGAGAATAAGCATATGTTCAGCCATCCACTCGTCGTTCTTGCCGAGGTAGGAAGCGATTCTGAGAGCGAAGCACTTCTTGCCGAGGAGAACGTTTCCGCCGTAAGCGGAGTTTACGGAGATAATGTAATTATCCTCCGGGAAGTGAGTGATATATCTCTTCTCGGGGTCGATGTCGCAGCTTGCATGAAGACCCTTAATCCAGTTTTCGCTGTCGCCGAGAACCTCTTCAACTGCTGTGCCGACTCTTGTCATGATAGACATATTAAGTACAACATAGATAGAATCTGTAACCTCGTAACCAATCTGAGCAAGAGGAGAACCTACGGGACCCATTGAGTAAGGGATAACATACATTGTTCTGCCCTTGTAAGAACCCCTAGCGATATCGAAGAGCATCTTGTAAGCTTCTTTGGGATCCATCCAGTGGTTTGTAGGACCTGCGTTTTCCTCTTCACGGCAGCAGATGAATGTTCTTGCTTCAACACGAGCAACGTCATTCTCTCTTGTTCTGTGGAGGTAGCAATCCGGAAGAAGTTCCTCGTTGAGCTTAATCATTTCGCCCGACTCAACAGCCTGAGCTTTCAAAGCAGCGAGCTGCTCGGCAGAGCCGTCAATCCATACAACTTCATCAGGTGTAACGAGTTCTTTCATTTCTTCAACCCATGAAAGAACTGATTTGTTATTAGTCATTTTAATTAACTCCTTTCGTGCCAAAGCTTAGGCACTTTTAATACAATATGATTATACACCATTTTTTGAATTAATTCAATAGAAAAATTGCATTTTTTACTAATTTAATAATCAGTTCACTATTAACGTTAAAAATGCACAAATCCTTTAAAGTGTTAAAGTGCAAAACAGGTAATTTTTTAGAAATGTTTATGGATTACACATATTACTCGAAAAATTTTGCACGATATTTTAAATTTATGATTATATTACATAATCGGTTAGATGAATTTAATTTTTCGCAATCCGTCAAAAATGATATGATTTTTCTTGTCAAATGTGGTTTTAGCGTTTATTTATTTGGTGTTTACGAATTTTTGAAATTTAAAAATTGCATTTATATATAAAACACACGTCCCTCTTTACGCTGTGCGGCTTTCGGCAATTCTTCCGCAGCATACCCGAGAATACAATGACCCACACCCTCATATTCGCCGTCAATACCAAGCGACTTCAAAAGAGCTTTATATTCGTCAAGCTCAAACTCCTGCTTTGCCCTGTGAATCCAACAGCTTGCAATACCGAGAGAATGTGCGGCAAGCATAAGATTACCCATAGTAAGGCTGCCGTCATAAACGCTTGTGGGACAAGATTTATCAGCAAGCACTATAAGAACAACCGGTGCATTGTAGAACGGGTCGAAACCCTCTTTCCAACCGCCGATTTCACGATTTGCTTCGGAGAGTTTATCTCTTAATGCCTTATCGGTAACTGCGATTATAATTGATGCCTGCTTGCCTCTTCCGTTTGCTGCATAAAGACCTGCCTCTATAATTTGGTCGATGATTTCTTTCGGAACAGGGTCTGATTTAAAATTCCTTGTACTTCTTCTTTCAATCATATCTTTTATTGTAGTGTTCATTGATGAAATCCCTTTTTGTTAATAAATACTGTGTATACGGTGATATTGTTGTTTTTACACTAACGAACATTAAGATTTACCGCTTTTCTTTTTTAGATCGGCAATTCGGCGGACAACGTCCGCAGGAATCAAGTCGGGTATTAACTTTATCTTTCTTAAATCGGCAATTCGGCGGACAACGTCCGCAGGAATCAAGTTGGGTATTAACTTTATCTTTCTTAAATCGGCAATTCGGTGGACAACGTCCGCAGGAATCAAGTTGGGTATTAACTTTATCTTTCTTATTTCTTAAATCGGCAATTAGCTACGCTGTTGCCTGTTTTGGTGTGTGCAGATAGATATGCTTTTATTTTGTTTATTTCGTTGTTGATAGTTTGTTTAGTTTCGCTGAGGGGAGTTTATTTTTCTTTGCAAATTAGTTGGCTCAATCACAGAATAAGACTGATTTTATACCAAAACTGGAAGTATAGCCAACCCACCGATGACCTTGGAGGTAATGGAAAAAATATCCCCAAGTG
>CADCHW010000085.1 GCA_902801245.1 uncultured Ruminococcus sp. | reverse complement strand
ATTAATGGAAAGTTAGTATAATTGCCAACGGCAGACTAAAATCGCACACTTACTTTTTTAGTACCGTAAACTCACTGCCTGCGTCAAACTTTCTCATTAATGGAAAGTTAGTATAATTGCCAACGGCAGACTAAAATCGCAAATCTACAATAAAAAGCTGTTTAGTATCCTAGAACATCAAGATACTAAACAGCTTGCTAAATTTCAAAATGGTAATTATCGGGCATTCTGTACTCGGACGGCGAGCAGTTAAAGTTTTTCTTAAATTGTTTGGAAAAATATGCCACGTCCTTATAGTCGATTTTCTGTGCTATTTCACTGACTTTCATTTCCGTGTTTTTTAAAAGCCAAGCCGCCCTCAAAAGTTTTACATTGGAAATATAGTCCACAAATCTTATATTCGTTTGAGCTATAAACACCGTGCTGAGATACGATTTATTTATATGCAGCTCCTCCGAAAGAACTTTCTGTCTTAAATCACTTTCGGGATTATAAAGTATATATTTTATAACTTCATCAAGGGTATCGTTATGGTGAGGAAACAGATAAACATAAGATTCATACAAAGCTATAAATCTGTTTTTTTGCTCCCAAAATTCCAACGCACTTGAATACTTTAAATCCAGCTCATTAAAGTACAAGTCAAGCCAATCGTTTTTCTCAAATATTATCTTCAACGCCCAATCAATCGTTTCAGCAGCTATATTATGACTGTAAAGATATTCAATATATTCATACAAATCATTCGATTGATTAAGAAACAGCTCCGCCAACTTATAGGCAAATTTGTCAATGGAATTTCTTATTCCTACTTCACCGTTGGCAGACTTGTTTCTTATCTTATCAAATAACGACAGTATCAAGAATTCGTCAAACGGCAATGTTAAATAATCGTCCGCACCGACTAAAATTCCTTTTCTTGCCGATTCAAAATCGCCGTTCTCGCTGCAAAGCACTATGTGTCGGCATTGGTTGTTATTCTTTATTTCGAGAAATTTGTGGCAGTCTTCAAATTCTATAAGACTGTTTTCCGCAATTAGCAAATCAAAGCTTTTATTTTTGATAATCTTAGTAAATGAATCATAATCGCCGCAGACAGCCCGAATTTCAAACTGAGTATCCTCTCCCCAAATATGCAAAGCCGTAAGCTTTGCAAGCAAAGTACTGCTTTCCAAGAAAAGACATACATTATACATAAACAGCCTCCCCTCTTAAAACGCATAAACATATTATAAATATCTGTTTAATAGGTTTAAAAATGTATAATAATTCACTCTATAACATTGTATCACATTTTATGTATAATTCAACCTCTTTATATAAGAAAAAAAATAGAAATTATTCGTATTTACATTTTATACACAATAAAAAGTCGAAAATCATTGCGTATTAACAAGCAACACAAAAGCTTTCACCGTTTTTTGATGAAAGCTCCTATGTTTTGTAAAATTAAATATTATAATACCAGCTCTCGTCGAGTTCAAGCTCTTTTCTCTCAACGGGGTGTGAGGAATCGTAATTATACATAAGCTCCTGATTTTTTATACTAACCTTTGCTCCCTCGGGAATCGAGGTCGTAATAAAAGCGTTGCCGCCGACAACAACGTCTTTTCCCACAATAGTTTCTCCTCCGAGAATAGACGCTCCCGAATAAATCGTGACATTATCCATAATCGTAGGGTGACGCTTTTTGTTTTTGAGTTTCTGACCGCCCCTTGTTGAAAGTGCTCCCAACGTAACTCCCTGATAAATTTTGACATGATTTCCGATAACGGTAGTTTCGCCGATAACAATTCCCGTTCCGTGGTCAATAAAGAAATACTTGCCTATAGTCGTTCCGGGGTGAATATCAATACCCGTTTGACTGTGAGCGTACTCAGTCATAATTCTCGGTATAAGCGGAATATTCAAAAGATAAAGCTCGTGAGCGAGGCGATTTGTAACCGTGGCGAAAAGCCCGGGATATGTACATATAATCTCGTCTTTATTATATGCCGACGGATCACCATCAAAAGCTGCCTGCACATCTGTTTCGATATACTCTCTGATTTTCGGAATTTTTTCGAGAAACGCAAACGTCAGTTTCTCCGCTTTTTCCGCAATAGTTTCGCTGTCGGCATTCTCATATTCGGGAGAATATTTCAGTACAATCGAAATCTGCTTTATAAGATTAAAAATCACATCTTCGAGCATCATAGAAATATTATTTTTAACAGTATAGACCTTGTAAGATTTGTTTCTGTAATAACCGGGATAAACAATCTTCAAAAGTTTTTCCAAAATATCAACTATTGCTTCCTTTTCGGGATATTCGTTTAGTTTGACCTCGTCAATTGTTTTGCAGCCGCCGAAATCCTCCATAAGGTTATCAACCAAATTGTTTATCTTTTTAGCAATATCCATAATTATTTCCTTTCGCAATATTCGCAAAAAAGGAAAGCTAAAAAGAATACGCTTTCCTTTTTCTGCAAAAATATCTTTTATGTCAATGAACGAATACCTCTGACAAGTGCATCTATGTCTTCAAACGAATTATACAATGCAAGAGTCGGTCGAACCGTACTCTCCAAGCCGAAATTTCTAAGTACGGGTTGTGCACAGTGATGACCTGTTCTGACCGCAATACCAAGCTCGTTAAGCTTTCTGCCCACATATTCGTCTTCATAGCCGTCAAGCTTAAATGACAGAACGCTCGCCTTATCCAACGCAGTTCCCACAAGATGCAGACCGTCTATTTTACGCATTTCACGCATTGCATATACAAGCAGCTCGTGCTCATGGCGGTGAATCGCCTCCATACCTATTGAATTAAGATACTCCAAAGCCGCACCGAGTCCCACTGCATCTGCAATACTTCCCGTTCCTGCCTCGAACTTGTTCGGAGCCGGATTGTAAATTGTCCGCTCAAAAGTAACGTCCTTAATCATGTTTCCGCCGCCGTGATAGGGTCTTGCCGCATCAAGCAGCTCGGACTTTCCGTAAACCGCACCTATGCCTGTCGGAGCAAAAATCTTATGCCCCGAAAACACAAAGAAATCCGCATCTAAAGCCGTTACATTAATCGGAATGTGTGCAATCGACTGTGCACCGTCAATGAGAATTCTCACTCCGTGTGCGTGTGCAATCGCAATAAGCTCCGCTACGGGCGTAACCGTACCCAATGCGTTTGAAACGTGTGTTGCCGAAACAAACTTTGTTCGTTTTGTAAAAAGCTTTTCGTATTCCGAAAGAATAATCTGACCCGATTTGTCGACAGGTGCAACCTTTAACACCGCACCCGTTTCCTGTGCAACAAGCTGCCATGGTACTATGTTTGCATGGTGCTCAAGAATTGTAAGAATAATTTCGTCACCCGGCTGTAGGTACTGCTTTACATAGGCGTGAGCGACAAGATTAATGCCCTCAGTTGTACCCCTTACAAATACTATATTGTCCTTGCTGCCTGCACCGATAAAGTCCGCCGTAATCTGACGTGCATTTTCGTAAGCGTCGGTTGAACGTGCCGCAAGCTCGTGTGCACCTCTGTGGACATTTGAATTTTCATGAGTATAGTAATAAGAAAGTCTGTCTATAACCGCCTGAGGTCTTTGAGTGGTTGCACCGTTGTCAAGCCAAACAAGATTATGACCGTTTATTTTCTCCTTTAGAATAGGGAAATCATCCCTTATCTGCTCTAAGGATTTTGTACCCACAATAATTCCGCTGTTGTTCTGCTTATTATCTTTACCCGAGGTTTCAAATGTGCCGTATTCCGAAAGCTGATTTTCCGATATTACAACGGGAGAAAATCCGTTATGCTCCCGAGGGTGTGATTCTTCGCTTACATCTTGAAAATATCCAAAATTCAATTCATCGGCAAGCTTTGTGTAGTCGTCATTGTAATAGCTGCCAAAATTGCTTTGTACATATTGCTCGGCTTTTTTCGCAGCCTCCCGAATTACGGTTGTGTCACCGCTTGCAAAAAGCTTTTCCGTACCGTCAATGCAGTAATCGGCATCAAAATCGGGGAACAGCGAATTTGCAAGATTTTCAATATAACTCTCGGAAGGAACACCCGAGGTTATTTGATTAGTAGTCATAGTATTCACCTACCTCAACGTCTTCCAGAACAGCAATAGCGTCGTCTGCGAGAATAGCCGCTGAGCAGTAGAGTGAAAGCAGGTATGATGCAACGCCCTTGTCGTCGATACCTCTGAAACGAACGGAAAGTCCTCTTGACTGCTCGTTCTGAAGTTTCTTCTGATAAAGACCGATGACACCTCTTTTTGCTTCGCCTGTACGGATAAGAAGAATATTTGTCTTTCCGCTTTTGCTTTTCGGATTCTTCAATCCGTCAACAAGCAGCTTGTCTGTAGGAATAATCGGAATACCTCTCCATGCTATAAATCTTCCCCCGGCAATATCTATTGTTACAGGCGGAACACCTCTCTTCGTGCATTCTCTCTCAAAAGCAGCGATAGCTCTCGGGTGTGCAAGGAAAAAGCTCGGCTCTTTCCATACCTTTGAAATAAGCTCGTCCAAATCATCGGGAGTGGGTGCACCGTTTCTCGTCTGAATTCTCTGAGAATCGGCAACGTTTTTCAGCAAGCCGTAGTCATCGTTGTTGATAAGCTGACTCTCCTGTCTTTCACGCAAGCTCTCGATTGCAAGTTCAAGCTGCTCCTTAGCCTGATCGTAGGGTGAACTGTAAACGTCCTGAACGGCTGTGTTGATGTTAATAATTGTAGAAATCGAATTAAGCTGATACTCTCTCGGTTCTTCCTCATATTCAACATAGCCCTGCGGAATAATATCCGACTTTTTCTCTGCACTGCAAAGAACATCAAGCGGAGTTTCGCCCTCCTTTACCTTATTTACTCTGTAAATACCTGCGTCCAATCCCTTAAACTCAAGCACTCTTGTGACCCATTTCGGAGTAAGTGCTCCGTACTGTGGTTTTGTTTTTGTTACGTCCGCCAAATTGTAGGCGGCTTTCTTTCCTAAAGCAACAATTTTTTCTTCCTTTGACATAAAATATTCCTCCGTTTTTTTATCTAATCTATCGGCGAAAAACACCGATTATATATGTATTATACCGTAAAGTGCCCCCCTATGTCAAGACAAAAAAAGCAAAAATTATAATGACTAAGTAAAGTTTGTATGATTTCATAAAATAAAGGTTAGTTAATTGTATAA
>CADCHW010000084.1 GCA_902801245.1 uncultured Ruminococcus sp. | reverse complement strand
ATTGAGGACGACGATAAGGTTTACACCTACGATTTGAAGGTTGACAAACTTTTCAGCGATGGTGCAACAACTGATTTCTATGAGTATGTAAAGTTTAAGCTTTATTCCGACGAAGCTAAGACACATGTTATCAACTTTGTAGAAAAGAAGAACGATGATGGGGATAGCATCATTGGTAGCTATGTGAGAGCAGACAGCGATGATACATCGACAGTCACCGAGCTTGCAATCAACCCTATTGACGGAACATTGCTTCTCCATGGTCTTGGCGAGGGTACATACTACCTCGAAGAGCAGCCGAACGATGACCTCAAGAATGCAGGTTACAACATTGTTAATACAATAACTATTGTTGTTACAGCAAAAGACAGTGCAGGTGATATCACTAATAGTAATAATTTTGCTCTCTTTAAAGAAGTAACCGATGAAGATGAGAATGTGAAGAAAACGACTGGAACTACCGCAAAACTTGACGGTGTGAATCTTTCACTTAGTCCAACTTCTGGAGAGTATGGCGTAGAGTTTGATGTAATCAACCAAAAGGGATTCAGACTTCCTTTAACCGGTGAATACGGCAACTGGGCTCTTGCAATCGCAGGTATTTTAATTGTAGCTGTAAGCGGTACTGTAATTGTGCTTGTAAACAGAAAAAAGAAAGATTTGACTGCCGATAATGAAGCGTAAGCTCATTACTCTGCTGGCTGTTGCAGGTTTGCTTTTAGGCGCTGTTATATTGCTTTACCCGGTGGTGAGCAATATACAGTTTCGCAACAGTCAGCAGGAGCTGATTGATCACTATGAAAACAGCGTGCAAGCCATTCCGGAAAAAGAGCTTGATGCAATGTGGGACGAATGCTTTGAGTACAACGAGAACCTTCTTGACAGCAAGGTTCGGCTTACCGACCCATTTGATGCAGAGGGGCTTGACCTCGAAGAACACCCTTACATTGACTTGCTGAATCAAAACGGTGACGGTGCAATGTGTTCGCTTGAAATACCTGCAATAAATTGTAAGCTTATGGTTTACCACTACACAGATGAAGATGTTCTTGCAAAGGGAATCGGTCACCTTCAAGGAACAAGTTTGCCTGTAGGAGGCAAAGGTACTCATGCTGTACTTTCGGGGCATACGGGCACTGCCGACAAGGAACTTTTCACAAACCTTGACCAGCTTAGGATAGGCGATGTGTTCTATATACACGTTCTGGGTGAAACCTTGGCTTATCAGGTTGATAATAAGCAAGTTGTACTTCCGGACGAAACGGAGGGGCTGTATATCGACCATGAAAGGGATCTTGTTACGCTTGTGACCTGTACACCTTACGGGGTAAACAGCCATAGACTGCTTGTACGTGGCACGAGAATTCCTTATGAAGAAGCAAAACAAATTGAACAAAGTCAAGGAAATGTAACCTCCAAAACTTGGCAGAAACAATATTTTTATGCAATATTGGTAGGCTTAGCACTTTCGATAGTTGTGGTTGTGGTAATTGTTTTTGTTTACCGTGGAATAAGTAGGAATAAATCAAAGGTTGATAAACAAAGAAAAGAGCAAGATTGTAATGAAAAAGATAATTAATCTTGTGGCGGTAATTATGCTGATGATTGGTTTTGCTATACTTATAACACCTTATTGGCACGAGTATCAACTAAAAAAGCAAAATAATCAGATAATAAATGATTTCATAGAGAGCAGCACTTTCAAAACTACAGAATTTAATAATGACAGTAGCTCAAAGGAATCAAATTCTAAAATTGCTAACTATGAGAATGTTTATACAGACTCAGTAAATGTAAATTCAGAAGAATTTGTTCCAAATGTTTCTTCCGAAAAAAAGACTGCGGCAGTAGAAAAAATTTTTCCTGAGCTTTATTCTCAAATGCAAGAATATAATCAAAAAATCTATGAAGATAATCAGTCGGAACTTCGTGATGCTTTTAGCTATACAACTAGCGATTTTAATTTTGTATCTTATGGAATAAATGATAATGTTGTAGGTTACATTACTCTAGAAACTCTGAACCTTAAAATTCCGCTTTATGTCGGCTCAAATTTGGAGAATATGAGCAAGGGTGCAACCATAATGAATCAGACCAGTATGCCTATAGGTGGTATAAATACCAACTGTGTAATTGCTGCACACAGGAGCAGAGGTTTTTTTGGCGATATTGAAAGTCTAAAAATCAATGATGTTGTAAAAGTAACCAATCTTTGGGAGGAACTCAGCTACAGGGTAGTTAAGATTATTGTAATTGATCCTTACGATGTAGACAAAGTAAAAATTTTTCCCGAACAAGATATGATAACCCTTTTGACCTGTCACCCTTACACCTCAAATACACATAGGTATGTGGTTTATTGTGTGCGTGACAATCCATTGAATAAAAGTTATACACAGGATACTCAATCGACTCAAAGCGATGAGGAGCTATACAAAAGTCAATTCGGCAATGAAGTGTCCGAAGATTTAAACAGCTTTACTGAAGTGATAACTTATGACAAGCTTCCTGATGGTATTGAATATAAATCATCAGAACAGAGCATAAAAAACGAGAATATAGTGAGAATTTCAGGTATTGTTTTTACAGTATTATTTCTATTGGCTTTTATTGTAATGTTTATAAAAAATATTTTTGTTGATAAGATGAATTGTAAACAAAAATAAAAACTTCGTAGTGATCGGGAACCCGTACTCCCGAGGATTCGCTGAATCTTGCACAGCAGTTGCAAGAAACAAACAAGTGTATAAGAGCTTGAAAAGAAAAAACGTGAGTTGGAAGAGCTGAAGGAATTTCTGGAGGAAGCTTCCGCTTTTTTCGCAGCGAGCCGTCGGAAGTCAGGAAAGAAGAACGGTTAAAGTTCGTCGCTTTGAAGACAGACAACGGCAGGAACACGGGAAAAGTCAGCTTTTATTGCAAAGTTTTGGAGGTTACCGGAACTGCATTTTACGACTATCTTGATCGTAAGGATAATCCGTGGAAATATGAACCAATTGCGGAGGAAATGATGAAAATACATAATGAGCATAACTGTAACGATTGCTACGGCAGAGAGCGTATGTATTTGGCATTGATGCAAAAGAAAGAAACAGGAGAGATCAGCATTGGCATTCCCTGTGAAGCCACCGTTCGGTGAACTCTCCTTAGGGACAAATTCTGACGCAGGCGGTGAAGTCACCTAACCTAAAAAAAAGTAGGTGTGCGATTTTCGTTCGGCGTTGCCGGTTCGTAAGGTTATGGAGCAGATCGGACTTATCCACAAGCCGCACAGAAAACCAAACGTAATCACCAAAGCTGATCGTGAAGCATGCAAGTCCGATGATCTTCTGAAGCGTGATTTCAATTCTGACAAACCTCTTGAAAAAGTAGTAACTGTCATTAGCGAACTCAAAGCTAAGGACGGAAAAATCTATGTTTCAGCAATATTTGGCTGCTTTGATCTAATGCCGCTTGGGGGTTTCCATTGAAGATAATATGAGAGCTTCGCTATGCCGTCATACTATCGAAGATGCAAAAAGGCATACCCTGACATTGTGGACTGTATAATACATTCCGACAGAGAAAGTCAGTACACAAGTACAGAATACCGTGAAGTAATACAACAGTATGGAATAATCCAAAGTATGAACAGTGCCGGTGGGAGATATCATGATAATGCACGATGCGAAAGCATGTGGGCAAGAATGAAAGAGGAATTGTTTTACAGCCTCAATGATACGTCTGAGAACTACACGAAATCTGAACTGAAAACGATGATTTGGAGATATTATATGAGCTATTGGACAAACAGGTGGATATGTACCGCAAACGGGAGGTCTGCCTCCTGCCGACTTCATACGACTCATCGGGATTTATGAATAACAGTGCATCTTCTTTGATGCAGTAATTTCTGAAATTCGGACTTGCGTTTGATTTCGTTATGAAAGTAGATGAGTTTGCTTGAGGAATAATATCTTTTGAAACCATAAAATGAGTACGTAGATAATATATGGCATAAACGGTTACACACCACATCAAAAAAACAAGAATATTAAAAAAAGCCTATAAATGTTAAGAAAATTCATTTATAGGCATTTTTATTTGTAAACATTATGTGTCCAACATATAGTGACAAATTTCGCATAACAAAAGTTATAAAATATTAGTATTACCACCAATTTGATGTAATTATTAGATTATGAGCAATAAAATATCAATAATTCGGTGGTGAATACAAGGATAATAAGCATAAAAATATAGATTGATAACGATATATGCTGTGATTATTCAATATTTATATAACTAAGCCTGAATCACATTAAGGGCGAGGTAACAAATAATATCATTTTAAAAATGGTGTATTGATACCCTTGCTTTTGTGTGCCTTTTTTTATTTACATAGAGTCTGTGTATCATACGCAGGCTCATTTTTATTTGTTCTTTCGCTTTGACAGATTTAGGCAGGAAAATTTGTCATTACGGAGGACAGTTATTTATGAAAGAATTTGACAAGCAGTCGCAGGAAGAAAGAGTGAACAGAGTAAAGGAACTCAGCAAAGTGTTAAATAAGATGCCGTTGAATCTTCCAGAGGCACTGGTATATTTGATGGATACTTATAACATTTCAATTAATGAGTTATCCCAAAATTCGGGAGTAAGTGTTACTACAATTAAGCACATTAGAGGTCAAATTAAAACTGACTGTGGATTGAATATTGCAGTAAGGTTATGTGTTGGAATGAGATTGAACCCAATTATAAGTTTTGAGTTAATTAAAAGAACATCACACCGTTTTACATATTCCGAGGAACATCTTTACTACAAGGAATTATTGAATAATTGTGAAAGAATGAGTGTGTCGAAGATACAGGAGTATTTAAGTTGTATTGAACAAAAAGTTAAAAAGTTGTAACTTTTAGAAAATTCTATAAAAAAAGTGTCCCAAAAAGGAACTGCTTTTGCTGGTGGAATTAAATCTAAAATTGAAATTTTTCGTAACTTGTTGTTTAGATTGCATATAAACGAAAGGAAAATTAGGCTATTAAGAGTAATATTACATATTTTTTAGTCTGAGTAATGGTGTCCAAAAGATGTCCTTTTCAAAAAACCGAATTTATGTTAATATTGAATCAGCGAAAATAATATTCGCTAACAAAAAATCAAATAGCCTGATTTGCAATAGGGCGAAAGGATTTGAGTTTGAAAAGCTCCGATAAATATACAAGGAGTTAGTCTGCTCGAATCGAAGTACTGCGT